>CAZJBB010000071.1:0-13930 GCA_964543995.1 uncultured Bacteroidales bacterium | reverse complement strand
CCTTAGGCATAGGTTCAAATTCATACACCCTATCTAAAGAAATGCTTTGCACACTATAATCGAAATAAGCATGACTGGTTGGAGAAACGATGGCATCGTTTCCGCTTTTGGCGGCATTTATCGCACCTTGCATGCCTCGCCAAGACTGAACCGTAACGTCATTCAATTTGCCGTCATCCAGGATTTCATCCCACCCTATGAGTTTTTTCTGCGCTTTTTTTAAATGGGTGTTGATTCTATCAATAAAGTAAGGCTGCAGGGAACCTGCGTCTTTCAAACCCAAGGCTTTGATTCTGTTGGCGCACTTATTACAATGTTCCCAGCGGTATCTGGGGGCTTCGTCACCTCCAATATGAATGTACTCAAAAGGGAAAAGCGTCATGACTTCATCCAATACGTTTTCGAGGAATTGGAAAACGCTGTCGTTACCGGCGCAATAAATGTCTTTAAAAACGCCCCACTTCGCCTGTATGGCAAGGGTGTCCTGCGTACATGAAAGAAATGGATATGCAGCAATGGCCGCTACCGAATGTCCGGGCATTTCAATTTCGGGAAGGATGCTGATGCCTCTAATTGAAGCATAGGCAATCAATTCCTTGATGTCTTCTTGAGAATAGTATCCTCCGTATGTAGTTCCATTCGCTTCTTTACGAATGCTTCCGATTTCAGTGAGTTTTGGATATTGCTTGATTTCAATCCGCCAGGCTTGGTCTTCTGTCAAATGCCAATGCAAGCGGTTCATTTTATAAAAAGCCATGAGGTCGATGTACTTTTTCACGGTTTCTTTGGGGAAGAAATGTCTGCAACAATCCAAAAGCATGCCTCTCCAAGGAAATCGAGGTTTGTCAATGATACTTAAAGCCGGTAGGTTTATCGTTTTCAATGTCAAGGGTTTAGAAGCGAAGGTTTGGGTCGGGAATAATTGCCATAAAGTTTGTATGCCATAAAACAGGCCTTTGGACGTTGCCGCTTTGATGGAGATAAAGTCTTGCTGAATATCCAATCGATAGCCTTCCTCGCCCAAAGTGTCTTGTTTGCCTGAAATGAGTTCAAAAGAAACGGCGTTTTTGTGTTTTTTATCCGATTCAAGGGCTTGAAATTCAAATGGGCTTCCAAATATAGCCTTCAGTTTGTCGGTGAAAATATTGATTATGTCTTCTATGCCATTCATCTTTGTTTCAATAAATAACTGAGTGTGGTTATTAAGTTGGAAAGACCCAGGTTTCATTATAATTTTGGAAGGTTGGGGAATGATGCAAGGGATGCCGGTGTTGGCAAGAAGAATTGAACTCATTGCCATCAGTAGTAGTAAGAAACTTATTTTTTTCATTTTGAGAACACTTTATCCTTTAATTTTATAAAATCCATCTGTGCGACGATGATGCCAAAAATCATGATACAACAACCAAAGATTTCACGGGCATTCATTTGTTCGTGTAATATCCACCAGCCTCCAATAGCTGCAAACAGGGATTCTAAACTAAGTATCACGGAAGCCATGGAAGGATGTACGTTTTTTTGTGCTATCACCTGCAATGTAAATGCCCCACCAATGGATAAAACCCCTGTATATAATAATGGAATATAGGCTTGAGTTACCAACGAAATCACAGGATGCTCAAAAATCAGCATGCCTATGCCGCTGAATAGTGCGGAAAAAGCGAATTGAATGCCTGCGATCATAAAGCCATTAAACTTTGGAGCGAAATGGCTGACTGCCAACACATGTCCGGCCCAAACGAACGCACTGACAAAAATGATGAAGTCGCCTTTGGAAACCTGAAAGCCTTCTTTTACCGAAAGAAAATACATGCCTATTAACGCTAATACAGCGCCTAACCATAAATTGATGTTGCTGCGTTTTTTAAAAAACAGGCCCAATATGGGAACCAAAATCACATATAAACCGGTAATAATGCCTGAGTTTCCTGCTGTAGTATAGGTTAATCCGGCTTGCTGTAAATAAGCCCCGGTACAAAGGAAAATGCCACATACGCATCCGGCTGTGAAAAGCTTAAAGGTAAGCTGAACCTTTTCTTTCTTCCGAACCCACCATAATATGGGAAGCAGGGTCAAAGTGCCCAAAGCAAAACGAATGAAATTAAAAGTAAAAACCCCGAAGTATGCTGTGCCTTCTTTTTGAGCCACAAAAGCAAATCCCCAAATAAGTGCCGCCGTAATCAGCAGGATGTAGGAGGTAAGGCTGGGTTTGGAAGTTTGCATGATAAAGATAAGACTCTGATATTGAGTGTTTAGTACTTAGTTTTAGAATATGTTTTTCCCTTGTAAACTTTTGGTAAAAATAATATAATATTAGACGCCCATTTTAAAAAGTGGAAAGAGGAAAGACGGAAGTTTGAAGACAGAAGACGGAAATTTCTCGCAGATTTCCGCAGATTGTATCTCATATTTCGCAGAATAATTTACCGGCAATCCGGGTTCAAAGCGCACCTCCCTAACTATTTAATACATATCTCATCAGCAAAAATCCAGCTTTTGTTGCCTGCACCCGGATGCCAAGCGGGACAAGGGCCGCTGTTTTTAGCCACCACTTTGATATAACGGGTTTTCAATTGTAAGCTTGACACTCCAAATGATTTAATTTGGGTTTCTGAGGATTGCTTCGAAATATCGTTTTTAATTTCTGCGATTTGTTTGAAATTCACATTGTCATCTGAAAATGAAATAAGCACGCTTTCCGGCATAAAAATCCAAGAACCCATTTCTTGCAAACATCCCAATGAAACAGAATGAACTTCGGTGGTTTTTCCTAAATCCACCACCGCATTCAAATCTACGCCTTCATAACCTTGCCAGGCACCGGTCCTGAAATCGTTCGCCCCAACAATGTTGTCAATCAGTGCTTCATCTCCACCCGCGGAGTATTGGTTGGCATATTTGCTCAACAACTTAATTTTTCTCCCGGCAGGTATTTTATTAAAGGTTGAAGTGCCTAATTTAGAATACCCTGTACTTGAGTTATAAGCAACATATTGCAAGCTTGTGGAATTGTAAATATAAAATGGTTTTTGATAAAGGCTTGCATTGGTGTCGGGCACATTTGGATAGGTTGTATAATACACTCGGTTGTTGGCTCCAACACTACCAAAGGCAATTAAGGTGGAATCCGTAAACACCTTTTCTCCTGAACTTAGATAAGGAACAATGTTTATCAAATGATCATGAATTGCACTTGGATTTGAAATGTCATTACCCAATCCCCAGTTTTTATCAGGCAAAACTGAAAGTTGAAACTCTAGTTTTCCTCCGTTTGCTATTTGCTCATGCGTTATAAAAGGGCTGTTCCACGATTTGGAATTCAGGATAACACTGCTAATGTATTGGTTTTTAGATGCATTGGGAGCCGAAACAACAAACTGTTTGCCGTTTTCCAAATGCAGGGTGATTTTATCGAACAAAGGAGTGCTCAAGTTGTAAATGGGACTTCCGGGCGTTACTGCATACAAGCCCATGGCGCTCATCACATACCAAGCCGACATTTGACCACAATCTTCATTGCCGCATAACCCATCCGGTTCGGCGTGGTACTCTTCGGTTAGTATTTTACGAATCATGGATTGGGTTCTCCAAGGCACATTGGCATAATTATACAAATAAGCCATGTGATGACTGGGCTCATTTCCATGTGCGTACTGTCCAATCATCCCGGTAATATCCGCCTGGTTCCTTCCGGATGTTTCTGAGGCGGTACTGAATAATTCATCCAATTTCTTTTCTAACTTAGAGGGACCTCCCAATAAGGAAGTGAGCCCTTGTATGTCTTGTGGAACGCTCAAGCTGTATTGCCAAGCATTGGCTTCGGTGTAATTAAAATTCACCTCATTAGGCAGAAAAGGAGCAAACCATTTCCCATTGGCTTTGGCCCTGAAAAATCCGGTGCCCGGGTCGAATACATTTTTGTAATATTGGGCTCTTTGGATATAATTCTCATAATCCGATTTTTTGCCGATGGTCTTGGCAAATTGAGCAATGCACCAATCGTCATAAGCATATTCGAGGGTTTTGGAAACCGATTCCGATTCTATATCGTAAGGAATATATCCGAATTGACGATAGGGCAATAAGCCTCTTTTATCGGCATCGGCACTTTTTTTCATGGCTTCCAAGGCTTTTTGTGCATCAAAGTTCCGAATGCCTTTGATATAAGCATCGGTAATTACCGATACTGAATGGTATCCTATCATGCAATTCGTTTCGTTGGCAGCAAGCTCCCATACGGGCAATATGCCCCCGGTTTCGTACTGCGAAAGCATGGTTTGAATGAAATCGACTGTTCTTTTGGGCTCAATAATGCTAAACAAAGGATGTTCGGCTCGGTAGGTATCCCAAAGCGAAAAAACAGTATAATAATCAAAGCCAACAGCCTTGTGGATTTTTAAATCACGTCCCCTAAAAGAACCATCCACGTCCGAATATAAATTTGGGGTCAACATGCAGTGATACAAAGCTGTATAAAAAATGCTTTGTTGTTCCTGAGTTCCTCCTTCGATTTCAATTTTACTCAATGCCGAACGCCAACTATTTTGTGCAGCATCTCGTACTTGCTGAAAACTCCGTCCAGAAATTTCAAAGAGTAAATTCTTTTTGGCTCCTTCTTCGCTGACAGCAGAGATTCCGACTTTAACAAAAATCTCTCCTATATTTCCAAACGAAAAAAGGGAGATGAGCTGTTTGGAGCCTATTTTTTGACCCATTGGTAAAGATTGCAAACCTTCTTTTTCTAATCTTTGGGCTTTGTGAAAAGGTTTGGAAAATACCATATAAAAATACACATATTGGTCTTCGGCCCAAGCTTTTGACCTCCTCAATCCACTGATGGTGCTATCGTTTTCAAGGATTATATACGAATCAATTACTTCATCCCTATGCGCCAAATTGAGCACTACTTGACTTTCTGCTTTGGCAGGGAACATATATTTATGATAGCCACACCTTGGGGTTGCTGTCAATTCAACCTGGATGCCATTGGATAGGGCAACTCCGTATCCTCCGATTTTTGCTTTTTCGTTTTTATGGCTAAAGGCTGCTGAATAGTCATAGTTTTTCAAAGAGATTTTACCTCTTGCCGGCATTAAGAGAATATCCCCATAATCAGGGCATCCTGTTCCGCTTAAGTGGGTATGTGAAAAACCATAGATAATGCTATCGGAATAATGGTATGCAGAACATCCATCCCAACCTTCCAGACGGGTATCAGGACTTAATTGTACCATGCCAAAAGGAAGGCAAACACCGGGATAGGTATGGCCGTGGCCACCCGTTCCAATCATGGGATTTACCAGACCCACATAATCAATAGGCTGCTGTGCTTGAGTAGAAAAAGAAAGAATCAGAAGGAAGAAGCATATACGCTTGGTCAATTTGAAAGAAATGGTATTTTTCATATCCCTAATTTACTGAAAGTTGAAATTCTCTTTTTGTTTCAAAACCACAAGATTGACGGATAATTAAATTCGATTTAAGGATTTCCAATCTGGGGATATGGGGCAATTCGGATTTATGATTGATGTTTTCTACCAGCAAGCTTACCGATTGATGACACATGGCTTCTAAGGGCTGAGCCACCGCCGTAATGCTGGGGGAATATACTTTAAAAAGCTCTATGTCGTCGTAACTAAGAATGGCAATGTCTTCCGGCACCTTGATTTTCATTTCATTTAATACTTCTAAAACCGATACGGTGAGGTTGTTGTTCCCAATAAATAAAGCATCCGCACGATTTGTACCTTTCAGTATTGAAATCAGTTGAGCCCTGAGTTCTGTTCTTAAATTGGAAAACGAAACAGTGATGATGTCCCTCTTGGGGGAGATTTGGTGTTTTCTCAGAGCATCCACATATCCCATTTTTCTTTCGGTCAAGGTACTCAAATAGTCCGGTGTGAGAGTGATGTGGTAAATACTTTTATATCCTAAACGGATTAAATGCTCCACTGCTTCAAAAGAACCGGCATAGTTATCCGTGATGATTGCATTCATTTTAAAATCATTAAAACAGCGATCGATCAGCACAAAAGGATATTTTTCTTTCTGGAGGGTTTTAAAGTATTCCGAATCGGCATTGGAGGTGGCTATGATGATGCCATCCACTTGCTGTTCCCTTAACATTTGAATAATGCGTATTTCTTTTTCTACATCTTCGTGGGTATTGCAAATCATCAGATTAAAACCGGCGGCGCTCACATATTCTTCAATATATCGAGCAATGTAGGCATAAAATGGATTGGAAATATCGGCAACAACCAGCCCAATGATATTGGATTTTCCCAATCTAAGCCCGCGAGCCACTCTATTGGGTTGATAGTTGATTTCTTTGGCTTTCTCTTTCACCTTTTCCTGGGTCTTGCTACTGATGCCATTTTTGTCGCCATGACCATTCAGCACCATGGAAACCAATGTTTTTGACACATTTAAGCTCATTGCAATGTCTGCGATTCCGGGTTTCTTCATAAATCTAAACCGTTAAAGTTAAATAACACATTGATATTCATTAAAATAGAGTGTAACACAAGCATGAATATTATTTTTACAATATTAGTAAAAAAAATGAAATTAGGAAAATAATTAACAAATGAAAAAGAAGCAATAAAAAAATCAGATTGTACTGTGTTAGGTGTTTGCCTTGATTGCTCAAGGATTATTTGACTTCATTCCTATTACATATCTCTAAATACGGACAATACTTACACCGTCTCACATCCTCAACTTGCTGAAAGGGAACATTCTTATCCATGATTTCGGACAAGAGAGTTTTCAGTATTTCTTCAAAGGAGCCCATGGTGTTGGAGTCGAGATTCGTTTCTTTATTCACTTCAACTTTCATGAACCCTTTGGTTTGATTTCCAACCGAAACTACGCCACTTTCCATTTCGAAAATATTCTCACCTTTGTTCTTGCTGAATAAGTATGCATACATCAGCAATTGAAAGGATTTTCCCAACTTAGGTTCATTCAACAGTAAATCCATACTTTCAAAAGACAATTCGTTTTTTTCAACTTTTCCGGTTTTGTAATCTATGATACGAAGGGTACTGCCTATTTTGTCAATGCGATCACATTTTCCGGAAACCTTTATCCTCAGAATTTCGCTATTTGCTTGAATTAATAAGGGAACTTCGTATTGTTGTTCTAATGCCAATATGCTATGCAATTTCTGTTCAATGGCAAAAGATTGATGTTGAGATAATTCTATTTCCAATTGGGTTTGCAAATTCCGTTTGATAACTTCTGATGTAAGCCGGTTCCTTCCGGTAAGCATATCGCCATCCGAGTAATGCTTATTGTATGATTGATCAATAAACCTCGGCAATTGTTGTTGCATTTCTTTGAAATCGGATTCTTTGATTACCAGACCATTATAAGGCAAAAACAAGTTTTCAAGCACCTCATGCATGATGATTCCCAAGTTCTTTTTGTCGATTTCCTCAGTCATTTCCTCTGCTTCCTGTAGTTTTAATATATCACGGAAATAAAACTGTAAGGAGCAATTCAAATAGGTATTAAGAGAGGTGGGCGAGATGCCATGAACGCTAGCTTTCACAAACAAAGCTTTATAGATTTCAGTTGTTTTCGTAATGATTAATGGCTGATGAATTTGCGATAATCTCGGGTCGATTTTCATAAATTGCTCTTCAATCAATACTTGAGGATTGTATTTTGGCAATTCATGCAAGATCTGCATGATAAACCGACTTTTTTCACCACCACCCAATTCGTTCCCCTCAGAATTATAAATTAAGAATACATTTTTGGCTCTTTGTATCAAATGATAAAAGTGATATGCCATTACCGACTCTTTATCTCTAAGGGTTTGTAATCCGAATTCGGCTCTGATATCCTGAGGAATAAAAGTTTGTTGATGTTTAGCTGAGGGAATCACGCCTTCGTTAGCAGAAAGTAAAATCACATTTTCGAAATCAAGGGTACGGGTTTCTAACAAACCCAATACCTGAAGTCCTTGTAGTGGTTCCCCATAAAAAGCCACCGATTCCAATCCGCAAATTTGTTCGAAAATGTTTTTTAAAGTTTGAATTTGAGAAATGATGTTAGTATCGGAGAAATATCCAGCCAGGCTATTGAAAAGTTTGTGAAAATGAAACAAATACTCCAATTCAACATCGAAGGAAATGCCTGTGTTTTCATCCTTGGAATGATAAAATGCTTCCCGAATAAAATTCACTATGTGTTGCATAGATGCCAAAAGAGTGGAAGGATTTATCTGTGGTTCAAATAGTTGATCAATAAAATGCTTGCCTACCATGCTCAATTTGGCAAACAAATGCTGCACTTGTGAAGCTGTATAAAACGACCGAGATTGAGTGTTAATCTTGTTGACCACTTGGGTGATATATTCGTATTCCCCGGCAAAAAGGGTTCGAATATACGGATGCTGCAATAAAGCCACCATGTCTTTGAAATAATAGAGGGCTTGATTGCTTTTTCTTAATTGTTGATACCTTAAGGCATTATCGGCAATTTGGAAGCACTTATTGAAAAAGCTAAACATGGGGGTGCTCCTCAGAGGGAAACCCATGGTTAGGTTGAGGGTGTTCACCGAGGATGGAATGGAATTTAGCACTGGGAAAAGCAAATTTTCATCTGCCAGTACCAAAGCGGTTTTCTCCATAAGCAACGCATCGTCCCCATTTTTTGCAAGAACACCGGAAGCGGCTTTTGCTTGGCCAACATTTCTTGGAACCCCAATAATATTAACTTTCTTCGGTTCCATGAAATCTTTGGAGACATTTTTCAATATTTCAAAGTGAGCCTTTGTTGAAAGATTCCTTAAAAACTTTCCGGCTTCATTCATGGGGTTGTTGAGGAAGTAGTCATCTACATCCCAAAAAATCTGGGCTTTATACTCTTGCTGAAACCATTCGAAAAGTTTTTCTTCCACCGGCGACAAGGCATTAAAGCCGGCAAAGATGAAAGTATTGTAATTTAGTTTGGATTTGACCTGCGAAGTGTTTTCGGCAGCATATCTATAAGCCATTCCTTGATATGCCAGTTTTTTCGATAGCAATACTTTATTGAATTCGAGGTAATACTCTTTCAACTTAGCATAAAATCGCAAGTATTCTTTTTCGTTTTCCGACAAGGCTTCACCTTCGGGCGACCACCTACTGATGGCTTTGGCTTCAGATAGATAAGAGAAAACGGCCTCTCCATCTGCTAAAGCAATATCCACATCGTTAAAGTCATGAATCATCATCATCCCTGAGCCCATAAACTCATCAAAAGTTCGTTTATGTTGGGTTTCTATATCAAGGTGTATTTGGTACAATTCAATTAATAGCATTAGAGATTCGGCAATTTTCAATCCGGAAATCTGAGAAATTAAATCTTCAATAGAAAGAATTTCGGGTGCCCAAATGTTTTTTTGGTACACTGAAGCCAAATGCTTATTAAGGAATAATTTTGCCCTGCGATTCGGTAAAACCACACATAAATTTCGGGTTTCAAGATTTTGCTGCTGTATATGTTCAGCTATTTGGAGTAGAAATGGTTTCAAGGGAAATCTATTAGTAGGTAGTGGTGGATCTTAAGAAATGGCTTGCCTTGTTTATGGCTTCCGGGGTTCCCAAATCGAACCAATAATCTTGGTCATGCAGAAAGGCCTTTATGCTAAATTGCTTGCATAGTGAAAGATACATTTCGGTAAGAGAAAATTTTCCGCAAAGGCTATTGAATTTAAAAACATCCGGATGGAGCATTTGTATTCCACTAAATGCAAAAGACGACAAAGTATCTGAGATTTTCATCATGCGTACTTCGTCTGTTTTGGTGTTTTTCCAACCACAAAGTGAATTCTTTTCATCGAAAAGCAAATAACGGGAAGTGATACGATTCCTAACGGCCAATAAGGCCATGGTTTCCGTTTGTTGAAACTCTTTAAGCATTTCCGGTATAGAAATATTGGAGAGTACATCCACATTCCAAACCAAGAAGGCTTCGTTTCCTGATAAAAAATCCTGAGCTTTCATCATACCCCCACCGGAATCAAGCAATTCGTCCGTTTCGTCGGAAAGGGCAATTTGGATTCCGAAATTATTGTTGAGGCTCAGGTATTCAGTAATTTGATTCGAAAAATGGTGGATATTGATGATGACTTCTGAAATCCCACTTGCTTTCAGTTTTTCTATGGCCATTTCAAGCAAGGTTTTTTCATTGCACAGCACTAAGGCTTTTGGTTTATCTTGGGTAAGTGGCATCAATCGGGTTCCCAAACCCGCGGCAAGAATCATGGCTTTCATGTTACAAATATACATTTTGTTGAATAGAATTTGGCAATGCTTGCTTTTCTTTTAATATTGCTCAATTAAGTTCTTTGTGTAATTTTGTAGAACACATTTCAATATTTTCAGCCCCACTTTCATGCCTTTCAACAAAGCAGCCATTTTTAATAAACCCATTTATTCACTGGCATTTTTCATTCTGCTTACTTTGATTATAACTCTGCACGGCTATGGATTAAAACCCCGAAATGGTGAAATCGGAGAGAAGGGATACACCCATTATAACAATTATGTCATTTTTACGCAATCTTACCATCATTTGGTTGAGAACAAAGATTTATATCTGTATTATCATGATGAGTACTTCGACTTATACAAATACAGCCCCACTTTTTCGTTTTTTATGGCTCCTTTTGCCAAGTTACCTGATGTTTTCGGGCTTGCTATTTGGAACTTAATTAATGTATTGGTTTTGTTTTTTGCTATTTGGAAACTACCGATAAAAAATCCCAACGCTCGAATATGGATGCTGGGGTTGATCTTAATTGAGTTGGTGACCTCCATTCAGAATGCCCAAAGCAATGGCTTAATTGCCGGACTCATCATTTTTGCTTTTCATAAATTAGAAAAGAAACAAATGGTGTGGGCATCTCTGTTTATTGTTTTGACGGTCTTTATTAAAATATTTGGCTTGGTGGCTCTTGCCCTATTCATTTTTTATCCTCAAAAAGGGAAGGCTTTATTCTATTCATTAGGATGGACATTGGTTTTGTTAGCCTTGCCTTTATTGGTGATTTCTACAAACCAACTCAGCTATTTATACCAAAGTTGGTATTATTTATTGCAAAATGATCAAGCCGCATCTTGGGGATTGTCGGTGGCCGGTTGGTTGTATTCCTGGTTTGGATTACATGTTAAAATGGGGGTATTGATAATAGGGACTTTATTATATTTATTGCCATTACTGCGCATTCAATACTTAAAAGACTTGAAATTTAGAGTTTGGTTTCTTGCTTCTACTCTAATATGGATGGTCATATTTAATCACAAAGCGGAGTCACCGTCTTTTGTCATTGCCATTTCAGGAGTTGCCATTTGGTTTTTCTCTCAAAAAATCAACAGTTTGCATATAGGGTTATTGGCATTGGTTTGCATATTTAGCATTTTATCTCCTACTGATATTTTTCCGACAAGCATAAGAGAAAACTTCATAACGCCCTATGCACTCAAAGCGGTGCCCTGTATTTTAGTTTGGCTGAAAATATCCTACGATTTGATTTTTTACAAACAAGACTTAATCCAGGAAGAAAGTCCAGTCTAAACCTGACTTTTCAGCAATTCTACTCTGGTAATTAAGGCTGCTTGATGTTCTTCTTCGGAAGCGTCAGGATCTTTAAATTCCTTAAACATTCCGCAAGGCAATTCTGAACAATGGCCACAATGCGCCATGCTTTTATCGTTTACAGAGCAATTATACAATGGGCAGGTTTTGTTAGGCATCATTTCTTGTGCCCAAAAGGTTTCTCCTTTTACATTATGGCAACCCACACATTCCTTTTCGAAAAACCGACATTCGTCGCAAATTAGTCCACAAGCTGAAATCATATTATTTTTTATGGTAAAAGTAAAAAAATATTTTAGATAAAACAAGCCTTTCATTAGATTTTCATTGCTAAAATATTTAAGTTTGCAGCCTTATTTTAAAACGATTTTATGAGCAATTTTATCGGCATCCGCCACGAAGACAAGTACTTAATGGAAAGGCGTGCCCCCCTCACTCCCAAGCATGTTAAGTTCCTGACGCAACACCATAAATTGGATGTAGCCGTCCAACATTCCACAAAACGTATTTTTACGGACCAAGAATATATTGATGCCGGAGCCGAAATCGTGGATAGCCTAGAAAAATGCTCAGTAATTTTAGGTGTCAAAGAAATGCCGGAAAGCTTTTTCGAAGCAGGGAAAACCTATGTTTTCTTTTCGCATGTAATTAAAGGTCAGGCCTATAATATGCCGATGCTAAAGCGCATGATGGAACTTAAGTGCAATTTGATTGAGTACGAAAAAATAATCGATGAACAAGGAAAACGCTTAATATTTTTTGGAAGATACGCCGGTTTGGCAGGCATGATAAATACTTTTTGGGCTTGGGGAATGCGGCTGAAGTATTTCGGATTTGAGTCTAAATTGCTGAAAATAAAGCAAGCTTATCAATATGCATCGCTTAATGAAGCCCGGGAAGATATTTCAGCTGTCGGCCAATTAATTGCCGAAAAAGGGATTCAGCATGAGCTGCGTCCTTTTGTAATTGCCTTTACCGGTTATGGAAATGTATCTCAAGGGGCACAGGAAATATGCGGTTTATTGCCGGTGAAAGAGATTTCTCCTGAAAAACTTTTGACTCTAAAAACACGTAAAAACACCCCTGATAATATTGTGTATAAAGTGATTTTTAAAGAAGAAGACCTGTTTGAAAGAATCGACGGGACTCCTTTTGAATTGCACGACTATTACCTACATCCGGAATTTTACAAAAGCAAATTCGAACAATACATCCCTCATTTGTCTATTTTGGTGAATTGCGTTTATTGGGACAAAAGATACCCTCGATTGATAACCAAAGAATATCTAAAAAAAGCTTATGCCGAAGGACAACCCAAGCTTATGGTAGTAGGCGATATCAGTTGTGACATTGAAGGTTCGGTTGAATCAACCTTAAAAGCCACAGAAATTGGGGATCCTGTATATGTTTACAATCCTGAAACAGATCAAATTGAGATGGGAGCTAAAGGAGAGGGATTGATGACCATGGCGGTTGACATACTTCCTGCAGAATTGCCAAGAGATGCTTCCAATGGATTTGGAGATGTGTTGGTGAATTTCGTGAAACCTATTTTAACTGCCGATTTCTCACTTACCTTCCAGGAATTGGATTTGCCTAGAGCCATTAAGAAAGGATTGATATTACACAATGGGGAACTTACTCCGGACTTCGAATATTTGCAACCCTTTGTGGATTCACTTACTTTAAAAATGGAAAGCAATAATTAATGGATTTAAAATAAGTTTTAATGTTTTAAATATTGAAGGGCGCCTATTATGTTTAAACGTAATCTTAAAGAAAGGCTAATTGGGTTTGGAAGCATGTTTGATGCTGCAAATTCTCTAAGTAACCATTGGTTGCCAATGACTTATAAAAGTGTTGAAACTACACGAAAAAATGCCTCATAATTCCTAATTCTAAAACAAACACTATGAAAAGAGTTCTCATTCTTGGTGCCGGATTGGTTGCGCAACCCATGATCCGATACTTACTCAGCAAAAACTACACCCTAACGGTTGCTTCCAACACTCCTGAAAGAGGAGCTGCCATGATAGACAATCATCCCAATGGCACCAATGTAAATTGGTCGGTTGAGGATATTAGTACCTTGGACACCTTAATCCAAGAAAATGATTTGGTAGTGAGTTTACTGCCCTACTTGTATCATCTCACCGTTGCCGAACATGCCATTAAGCATAAGAAAAATATGGTGACTACGTCTTATGTGAAACCGGAAATGCAGGCTTTGGATGCAGCAGCAAAAAACGCCAACATCATTATTCTCAATGAAATCGGTTTAGATCCCGGTATCGACCACATGTCAGCCATGCGAATCATTGATACCATTCATAAT
>CAZJBB010000070.1:0-13959 GCA_964543995.1 uncultured Bacteroidales bacterium | reverse complement strand
AACTTTGATTTAGTTGAAAAAAAGACAATATTAGTTGTTTCTGAATTAAATAAAAACGTATATTTGTCGACCCGAAATTTGAAGTATGTTAAAATTGTAAGGACTTCAAATTTAAACACTTACGATATTCTTAACGCTAAAAAACTGCTTATTGTTGAGGATTCCGTAAAAGATTTTGAGCAGTTTGTAGATTAATTAGGCAGAGAATTTTATTAACAAGAAAACTAAAAAGAGATGAATGTTATTATAAAGCCCTTGATTACCGAAAAGATGACGGGTTTGGGTGAAAAGTTAAACCGTTATGGCTTTATCGTTCACAAAAAAGCAAATAAATTGCAGATTAAACAAGCAATTGAAGAATTATACGGAGTTACGGTTTGTTCAGTAAGTACGATGATTCGTCCGGGGAAAGCCAAAACAAAATTCACCAAAACAGGTGTATTAGAAGGCAGAACCAATGCGCTTAAAAAAGCGATTATTAAGATAAAAGATGGTGAAACTATTGATTTTTATAGCAATATCTAAATAAATGACTTTAAAAAAATATAAACCAGTTACTCCAGGTCAGAGGTTTAAAGTAATCAGTACTTATGATGAAATTACTACCTCCACACCAGAGAAAAGTTTAATCACCGGAATCAGTAAATCGGGTGGTAGAAATAACCAGGGCAAAATGACCATGCGCTATATTGGTGGTGGTCACAAGCGTGCTTTTCGTATCATTGATTTTAAAAATGATAAAGAAGGGATTCCTGCAATAGTTAAAACCATTGAGTATGATCCAAATCGTACTGCACGTATTGCACTTGTTTTCTTTGCTGATGGTGAAAAAAGATATAAAATTGCTCCTCACGGATTAAAGGTGGGTCAAAAAATTGAATGTGGAAAAGGAGTTGCTCCAGAAATCGGTAACACCCTTTTCTTAGAAGAAATTCCCTTTGGAACCATTATTCATAATATTGAACTTCGTCCGGGTCAAGGCGCTAAATTAGCAAGAAGTGCAGGCACGTATGCGCAACTTATGTCGAGAGACGGTAAGTATGCCATCTTGAAAATGCCTTCCGGAGAGAACAGAATGATTCTTTGTACTTGTAAAGCAACGGTAGGTATGGTTTCAAACATTGACCATAGCTTGGAAGTTTCTGGAAAAGCAGGAAGAAGCCGTTGGTTAGGAAGACGTCCAAGAGTGAGAGGTGTGGTTATGAATCCAGTAGATCACCCCATGGGTGGAGGTGAAGGAAGAGCCTCTGGAGGCCATCCACGTTCGAGAAAAGGTATGCCGGCAAAAGGTTTCAAAACCAGAAGCAAGAAAAAAGCATCCAATATGTTTATTATTGAAAGAAAGAAAAAATAATCTAATTACGAGCTAACATTATGAGTCGTTCATTAAAAAAAGGTCCATACATTGAGTACAAATTAGAGAAGAAAGTTCTCGATTTGGTTGAATCAAAAAAGAAAACCGTTGTAAAAACTTGGTCTAGAGCTTCCATGATTTCTCCTGATTTTGTTGGGCAAACCATTGCTGTACACAACGGGAATAAATTCATTCCTGTGTATGTTACCGAAAACATGGTAGGTCACAAACTCGGAGAATTTGCTCCTACTCGTATATTTAGGGGACATGCAGGTAATAAAGGTAAAAAATAAGTAAAATTATAGTTCGATGGGAACCAGAAAACATAACAAAGCCGAAATCATTAAAGAGCAGAAAAAGACGACTTACATGGCGAAATTGTATAACAATCCTACCTCGCCTCGTAAAACTCGTTTAATGGCTGATCTTATTCGCGGAATGGAAGTTGAAAAAGCACTTTACGTGTTAAAACACAGCTCTAAAGAATCCTCTGCAAAATTATATAAATTGCTTCTTTCAACCATTGCCAATTGGCAAGCAAAAAATGAAGGAAAACGCATAGAAGAAAGCAACCTGTGTGTAGAAAGTGTATTTGTAGATGGTGGAAGAGTATTGAAACGCTTACGTACGGCTCCTCAGGGTAGAGGCTACAGAATTAGAAAGCGCTCCAACCATGTGACCATGACAATTAATAGTAAAAACGTTAAATAATATCATAATTTAGATGGGACAAAAAGTCAATCCAGTAGGAATTAGATTAGGTATCATCAGAGGATGGGACTCTAATTGGTTTGGTGGTAAAAAATTCGATAGCAAACTTGTTGAAGATAACAAGATTAGAAAATATTTGAATGCTCGTTTACAAAAAGCAGGAATTTCTAAAATCGTTATTGAAAGAACGTTAAAATTAGTTACCGTTACTATTAATACCGCTCGTCCGGGCCTTATTATCGGAAAAGGTGGTCAGGAAGTAGATAAGCTGAAAGAAGAAATGAAAAAACTTACCAATAAGGAAGTTCAAATCAACATTTCAGAAATTAAACGTCCTGAGTTAGATGCCTATATCGTGGCTTCAACCATTGCTAAACAGATAGAAGGTAGAATTTCTTTCCGTAGAGCATTAAAAACCTCCATTGCTTCAACAATGAGGATAGGTGCTGAAGGAATTAAAGTAATGATTTCAGGTCGTTTGGGTGGTGCTGAAATGGCTCGTAGTGAGCAGTTTAAAGAAGGACGTACGCCTTTGCATACCTTGAGAGCAGATATCGATTATGCTTTAGCCGAAGCCCATACCACTTATGGTAGAATTGGAATTAAAGTATGGATTTGTAAAGGGATTGTATATGGCAAACGCGAATTGGTTCCATTAACCAGTGAAGTGAAAGAAGCGCATACGCCAAATCCACGCAACAAAAGCAATAATAGAAAAAGAAGATAATTTTAAAAATTCAACATAAAACTTTATCATAAATGTTACAGCCTAAAAAGACAAAATACAGAAAGGTTCAGAAAGGTAAAGGCCAAATGAAGGGCAATTCGAAAAGAGGAACAGAATTAGCTTTTGGTTCATTTGGAATTAAATCTTTGGACGGTTGCATGATGACAGGTCGTCAAATAGAAGCAGCTCGACAAGCTCTTACAAGATATATGAAACGTGAAGGACAAATTTGGATCAGAATATTCCCTGATAAACCCATTACCAAAAAACCAGCCGAAGTTCGTATGGGTAAAGGTAAAGGTGCTCCGGAATATTTTGTAGCCATGGTTCATCCCGGACGTATCCTTTTCGAAGCAGAAGGAGTTCCCATGAATGTGGCAAAGGAAGCGCTTCGCTTGGCAGCTCAAAAACTTCCTGTTCTTACCCGATTTGTAGTTAGAAGAGATTATGTTGAAGAATCAAATTAATAAACGATGAAACAAGAAGTTATTAAAGAACTTTCGTCAAAAGAATTGGCAGAAAGATTAGAAGAAGAAACAAAACAGCTCGTTAAATTAAAATTGAATCATGCTGTTTCCCCTTTAGAAAATCCTAATAAAATTAAGAGTTATCGTAAGGCTGTTGCAAGAATTCAAACCGAGATTCGCAAAAGACAAATCGAACAACCAGCAACAGATAAATTATAAAGCAGTGAATTTAATGGAAACGCGTAAATTAAGAAAAGAAAAAGTAGGAGTTGTGGTAAGCAACAAAATGGATAAATCTATTGTTGTTGTTGAGCAACGCCAAATTAAGCACCCCATTTATGGAAAGTTTGTTAAAAAGACTTCGAAGTTTATGGTGCATGATGAAAAAAATGAAACCAACATTGGCGATACCGTGAAGTTTTCCGAAACCCGTCCGCTAAGTAAAAACAAATGTTGGAGAATGGTTGAAATCCTTGAAAGAGCAAAATAGGTTATGATACAACAAGAATCAAGATTAATAGTTGCTGATAATAGCGGTGCCAAAGAGGCCCTCTGTATCAGAGTTCTGGGCGGTACAAAAAAACGCTATGCATCCTTAGGAGATAAAATTATTGTCACCATTAAAGATGCCATTCCTTCAGGAAACGTTAAAAAAGGAACGGTAAGCAAGGCAGTAATTGTTAGAACCAAGAAAGAAGTGAGAAGAAACGACGGATCTTACATTCGTTTTGATGATAATGCAGTTGTACTGCTAACAGCAACCGAAGAGTTAAGAGGTACCCGTATTTTTGGACCTGTTGCCCGCGAATTACGCGAAAAACAATTTATGAAAATAGTATCATTAGCACCAGAAGTGCTGTAAAATATTGTGGATATGCAGAAGTTAAATATTAAAAAGGGTGATATCGTTAAAGTGATTGCCGGTGACTCAAGAGGTCAGCAAGGTAAGGTACTGATGATAAAACGCGAAAAAAACATGGCGATGGTGGAAGGTATCAATATGGTATCGAAACACAGTAAACCCACTGCCAAGACACCTAACGGTGGAATTATTAAACAAGAATCGCTGATTCATATTTCGAATCTCATGCTGGTGGATGCTAAAGGCAATGCCACCCGAGTAGGACGCAGATTAGAAAAAGATAAATTAGTTAGATATTCAAAAAAATCAGGGGAGGTTATAAAATAATGACTTACACACCAAGATTAAAGAAAAAATATACGGAAGAAGTAATTCCGGCTTTACAAAAGCAATTTTCGTATAAAAATCATATGCAGGTTCCAAAACTGCACAAGATTTGCCTTAACCAAGGATTAGGTGCAGCTATCGCCGACAAAAAATTAATCGAAAGTGGTCAAAATGAAATGACCATGATTGCCGGTCAAAAAGCGGTTCAAACCAAATCTAAAAAAGATATTTCGAATTTTAAACTTCGTAAGGGAATGCCTATTGGTGTTAGAGTTACCTTAAGAGGGGATAAAATGTATGAATTTTTAGATCGTTTGGTTTCTGTTGCTGTTCCTCGTATTAGAGACTTTAGAGGCATCAATGATAAAGGATTTGATGGACATGGAAATTACACTTTTGGAATTACAGAGCAAATCATATTTCCGGAAATCGACATTGATAAAATTCAAAAGATTGCAGGGCTTGATATTACTTTTGTTACTACATCTCGTACCGACAAAGAATGTTACTCCTTGCTAAAAGAATTTGGCTTACCATTTAAAACTCAAAAATAATATTCCAATGGCAAAAGAATCAATTAAAGCGCGTGAAGTAAAAAGAGCCAAAATGGTTGCCAAGTACGCAACAAAAAGAGCTGCATTAAAGGCTGCCGGAGATTACACCGCATTGCAAAAAATACCTAAAAATGCATGTCCGATTAGACTTCATAATCGTTGTCAATTAACCGGTCGTCCAAAAGGATATATGCGTCAGTTCGGTGTTTCTCGTATTAATTTTAGAGAAATGGCACTCAATGGACTCATTCCGGGAGTAAGAAAAGCGAGTTGGTAAAAGAAAGTTTATATTAAAATATATATTGTAAAATGGTTACAGATCCTATTGCAGATTATCTAACAAGAGTCAGAAACGCCATCATGGCCAATCATAAAGTGGTTGAAATTCCTTCATCAAAGGTTAAGAAAGAAATCACTAAAATACTTTTTGAAAAAGGTTATATCTTGAATTTTAAATTCGAAGATGAAACCAAACCCGGAACCATAAAGGTTGCTTTAAAATACCATCCTATTACAAAAATGCCGGCGATTACCAAATTAGACCGTATCAGCAAACCCGGTTTGCGTAGATATACCAGTGCTGAAGAAATGCCAAGAGTATTGAACGGGTTGGGCGTTGCTATCATTTCAACTTCAAAAGGGTTGATGACTGATAAAGAGGCAAAAGTGCAGCATATTGGTGGTGAAGTTTTATGTTTTATTAGCTAATACAGGAGAATAGAATTCATGTCAAGAATCGGAAAATTACCTATCCAACTTCCTACTGGGGTTCAGGTAAATATATCAGAAAAAAATTTAGTAAGCGTTAAAGGCCCTTTAGGTGAACTTAGCCAGCTTGTGGATCCAATTATCACTTTAAAAGTGGAAGAAGGTCAACTTCTTTTGGAAAGACATAGCGAACAAAAAACTCATAAAGCCAAACATGGTTTATATAGAGCATTATTGTTCAACATGGTTAAAGGTGTTTCTGAAGGTTTTAAAATTACTCAGGAATTGGTGGGCGTGGGTTATAAAGCCACAGCAACCGGTCAATTACTTGAACTTTCTTTAGGATATTCACACAATATTATTGTTGAATTACCTACCGAAATTAAAGTTGAGACTACTGCTGAAAGAGGTAAAAATCCATCCATTATTTTACAATCTATAGACAAGCAACTGATAGGACAAGTAGCTGCAAAAATCAGATCCTTACGTAAACCTGAACCTTATAAAGGAAAAGGGATTCGTTTTGCTGGTGAAGTTGTTCGTAAGAAATCAGGAAAATCAGCTTCCGATAAATAAAAATTGAATCATTATAAAAAAAATTGAATAATGGCTATTAAAGATAGAAAAGCGGCAAGACGACTAACAATAAAAAGGAGAATCAGAAAGGTGGTGAAGGGCACAGCCGAACATCCCCGTTTAACTGTTTTTCGCAGTAACAAGGAAATTTACGCTCAAATTATTGATGATGTAAATAGCAAAACTTTGGTTGCTGCAACCTCTCTCAACAACCAAGCGGTTCCTAGAAATATCAATAAAATAGAACAAGCAAAGTGTGTAGGTAAATTAATTTCTGAAAAAGCAATTGAAAATGGAATTTCAACTGTTGTTTTCGACAGAAATGGATATTTATATCATGGACGAGTAAAATCTTTGGCTGACGCGGCAAGAGAAGGTGGTTTAAAATTCTAACAATTAGGAAATTATGTCAAACGTAAACATTAAAAAAGTTAAGTCAACTGAAATAGAGTTCATCGATAAACTCGTTAGTATCAATCGTGTTACCAAAGTTACCAAAGGGGGTCGTACTTTTAGCTTCTCTGCTATTGTTGTTGTGGGAAATGAAAACGGTGTTGTAGGTTATGGATTAGGTAAAGCAAAGGAAGTAACTTCCGCTATTGCCAAAGGAATTGAAGATGCTAAGAAAAATCTCATTAAAGTACCTATCTTAAAAGGAACCTTACCGCATGCTCAGGAAGGTAAATACAGCGGCGCATTGGTGTTCTTAAAACCGGCTGCCCCTGGAACAGGAGTTATTGCTGGTGGAGCAATGCGTGCAGTATTGGAAAGTGTTGGAGTTAAAGATGTACTTGCTAAGTCAAAAGGTTCATCAAACTCTCACTCTGTGGTTAAAGCGACGATAAATGCTTTAATTCAAATGCGCGATCCATTTACCATTGCTCAGGTAAGAGGTATTGAATTAAATAAAGTGTTCAACGGTTAAATCAAGTATTGATGAAAAAGATAAAAATAACACTCGTAAGAAGCGTAATACATTGTCCCGAAAGACAAAAACGTACCGTTGCTGCTCTCGGAATTAAAAAAATGCACAATGCAGTTGAAAAAATAGCTACCCCTCAAATTATGGGTATGGTGAAAAAAGTAGAACACTTATTATTGGTTGAAGAAATATAATACAGAAAGAAACTATGGATTTAAGTAATTTAAAACCCGCTCGTGGTTCAGTAAAGAAAAGCAAACGTGTTGGTAGAGGCCAAGGCTCAGGAAAAGGCGGAACTTCCACAAGAGGATACAATGGTGCCAAATCAAGGTCAGGTTATAGCCGTAAATTTGGATTCGAAGGCGGACAAATGCCTTTATATAGACGCGTTCCTAAATTTGGATTTACCAATTTTAATCGCGTTGAATATCACGGATTAAACCTCGACACCCTTCAAAAACTTGCTGAAGACAAACATATCACCGTAATTGATACCGAGATTTTATACAAGAATGGTCTTTCTTCTAAAAAAGACTTAGTGAAAATCTTAGGTCGTGGTGAGTTAAAAGTTAAATTGGAAGTGAAAGCGCATGCTTTTTCTGAAAAAGCAAGACAAGCTATTGAAAACTTAGGTGGTACTGCAACTATAATTTAATTTGCTGCATGAAAAGATTGATACAAACTCTCCGTAACATTAATAAAATTGAGGAACTCAAAAGGAGAATCCTTTATACCTTGTTAATTGTTTTATTATATCGGGTGGGTTCATACGTAGTTTTACCCGGTGTTGACCCTCAGATGTTGGGCGCATTTAAATCTCAAACCAAAGACGGTTTACTTGGGTTGCTAAATATGTTCTCCGGCGGTGCATTTTCAAATGCTTCCATTTTTGCTCTTGGAATTATGCCGTATATTTCTGCTTCTATTGTGGTTCAGTTGTTGGGTATGGCTATTCCATATTTCCAAAAGCTTCAAAAAGAAGGAGAAAGTGGAAGAAAGAAATTAAACCAAATGACACGTTACTTAACCGTGATCATTTTGTTATTTCAATCCCCCAGTTATATTGCTAACTTATTGAGCCAGTTGCCTGCAACGGCTGTATATCCTTTTTCTGCTGATGCCACGCACTCTATATTCTCCTTTTTCGGAATCTGTTCAGTGTTAATTCTTACTGCCGGTTCCATGTTTATCATGTGGATGGGAGAAAGAATTACGGATAAAGGGATTGGAAACGGTATTTCATTATTAATCATGGTTGGAATTATTGCCCGTCTGCCTTTTGCTTTGGTCGGTGAATTTGTTTCCCGCATGGAAGAGCAAGGTGGTGGATTGGTTGTTTTCTTGTTAGAAATTATTTTCTTGGTGTTCGTTGTAGTAATCAGTATTTTGCTGGTTCAAGGAACACGAAAGATTCCTGTACAATATGCAAAACGTATTGTGGGAAACAAACAATATGGTGGTGTTAGACAGTACATTCCTTTAAAAGTGAATGCTGCAGGTGTAATGCCTATCATATTTGCTCAAGCGATTATGTTTTTACCTATTACCTTAGTTGGATTTGCACAATCAGAGACTTTAAGTGGTTTTGCTGCAACTTTCTCTAACTTTAATGGGTTTTGGTATAATTTTACTTTTGCTGCACTGATTGTTATTTTCACTTATTTTTATACTGCTATTACCATTAATCCGAATCAAATGGCTGAGGACATGAAGAAAAACGGTGGATTTATTCCAGGGATAAAACCCGGGAAAAAAACTGCTGAATTTTTGGATGCCGTAATGTCAAGGATTACCTTACCGGGGTCATTATTTTTAGCTTTCGTGGCTATTTTGCCTGCTCTGGTTAGGCTCATGGGGGTTAATACGCAGTTTGCCCAGTTCTACGGAGGCACATCCCTTTTAATTCTTGTTGGTGTTGTACTCGATACGCTACAACAAGTTGAAAGTCATTTGCTGATGCGTCATTACGATGGTTTAACCAAATCGGGACGTATAAAAGGTAGAACTCAAGGTATGTAGTATCGGATGATAGTACTTAAAACTAAAGAGGAGATAAAGTTAATAAAAGAAAGTTCTTTGCTTGTTGGTAAAACGCTTGGTGAAGTTGCAAAACACATCAAACCCGGAATTAAGACCATAGAGCTCGACAAAATTGCTGAAGATTACATTCGTTCTCAACATGCAGAACCTGCATTCTTGGGATACAATGGCTACCCTGCAACTTTGTGTATTTCAATTAATGAACAAGTGGTTCATGGAATACCGGGTAATTATGTGATAAAAGACGGAGATGTGGTATCCGTGGATTGTGGAGTAATAAAAAACGGATGGGTTGGAGATTCGGCATATACATTCGCAGTTGGGAATGTAAAACCTGAGATACTTCAATTGCTGAAAGTCACTAAGGAATCCTTATACAAGGGTATTGAAGCTGCAAAATCAGGGAGAAGGGTTGGAGACATTGGAAGCACCATACAGGATTATGTTGAAAAGCATGGTTTTTCTGTGGTAAGAGAGTTGGTGGGACATGGTATCGGAAGACAATTGCATGAGAGACCTGAAGTTCCCAATTATGGGAAAAGAGGGAGTGGCACAAAACTTACTGAAGGGATGGTAATATGTATTGAACCTATGATCAACTTAGGTAAAAGGAATGTGATTCAAAGCAATGATGGATGGACAGTGAGTACTTCTGATAAATTACCCTCAGCGCATTTTGAACATCAAATTGCAATCACAAACGAGCAAGCAGAAATTTTATCGACATTTGAATTTATTGAAAATTAAAAAGGAATATTAAAAATAATGGCAAAACAAGCATCCATCCAGCAAGACGGCACCGTGATAGAATCACTGGGGAATGCAATGTTTCGAGTGGAACTGGAAAATGGGCATGTAATTATTGCTCACATTTCAGGGAAAATGAGAATGCATTACATAAAAATCTTACCTGGAGACAAAGTTCAGCTTGAAATGTCACCATATGATTTAACAAAAGGAAGAATTACGTTCAGATATAAATAATTAGAAAAATGAAAGTAAGAACATCAATCAAAAAAAGAACAGCCGACTGTAAAATAGTTCGTCGCAAAGGAAAACTTTTTGTAATCAACAAAAAGAACCCAAAATATAAACAAAGACAAGGATAAATAATAATTCAAATAAACTGAATACATTATGGCAAGAATTGCTGGTATTGATTTACCCAAGAACAAAAGAGGAGAAATAGGCCTGACATACATTTATGGCATTGCCAGAAGCACCGCTCAAAAAATATTAAATGAAGCCGGAATCGACTTGAATAAAAAAGTACAGGACTGGAATGATGAAGAGCAAACGGCTATTCGTAATATCATCAATGATAATTATAAAGTTGAAGGCGCTCTTCGTTCAGAAGTTCAAATGAATATTAAACGATTAATGGATATTGGTAGCTATCGTGGAATCAGACATCGTTTAGGTTTACCTGTTAGAGGACAAAGCACAAAAAACAATGCACGTACTCGTAAAGGAAAGAAAAAGACAGTTGCCAATAAGAAAAAAGCAACTAAAGGTTAAAAATTGAAATCAATCAACGTTTAAAATAGTATCATGGCAAAAACTGCTAAAAGCACAAAAAAGAAGGTTGTTAAAGTTGAAGCAATCGGAAAGGCGTTTATTTTCGCTTCTTTCAACAATATTATTGTTTCATTAACTAACAATTCAGGACAGGTAATTTCATGGTCATCAGCCGGAAAAATGGGTTTCAGAGGTTCAAAAAAGAACACCCCTTACGCAGCACAAACTGCAGCCACTGATTGTTCAAAGGTAGCCTACGACATGGGTCTTCGTAAAGTAAAAGTATTCGTAAAAGGACCGGGTTCAGGTAGAGAATCAGCCATCAGAACCATTCATGCAAGTGGAATTGAAGTTATGGAGATAATGGATGTAACGCCATTACCACACAACGGTTGTCGTCCACCAAAACGCAGAAGAGTATAATTCGCATTCAATCACTCAATTATATATTAATAAATTATGGCAAGATATATCGGTCCCAAAACCAAAATTGCAAGAAAATTTAAAGATCCTATTTACGGTCCGGATAAAAGTTATGAAAAGAAAAATTATCCTCCTGGCCAACATGGTGCAAACAAACGTAGAGCTAAACAGTCTGAATACGGTATTCAATTACAAGAAAAACAAAAAGCCAAGTATACTTATGGCATTTTAGAGCGTCAGTTTAAAAATACCTTTAAAATGGCTTCCTCTAAAAAAGGAATTACCGGACAAATATTGTTACAATTAATTGAATCACGCTTAGATAATGTTGTTTTCCGTTTAGGTATTGCACCTACCCGTAACGCTGCTCGTCAATTGGTAATTCACTGTCATATTACTGTAAACAATAAAGTATTGAACGTTCCTTCTTGTTTATTAAAACCGGGTGATACTGTTGGGGTTAGAGAGAAATCTAAATCTCTGGAAGTCATTACAGATTCATTAAGCGGAAAAGTAAACCAATACAACTGGCTCGAGTGGGATCACGCCACTAAAATGGGAAAATTTGTAACTTATCCTGAAAGAGAAAATATCCCTGAAAACATAAAAGAACAGTTGATTGTGGAATTGTATTCAAAATAATAATTAAACTTACCCTTAAATACATAATAAATGGCAATATTAGCTTTTCAAAAACCAGAAAAAGTCATCATGCTCGATGCTGATGAATTCAAAGGTGTATTTGAATTCCGTCCTCTCGAACCTGGATATGGCATTACTGTTGGAAATACTTTAAGACGAGTACTTCTTTCTTCTCTGGAAGGTTATGCTGTTACATCTATAAAAATTGAAGGTGTTGATCATGAATTTTCTGCTATCAAAGGCGTATTGGAAGATGTTACTGATATCATATTAAATATCAAACAAATACGTTTTAAAAAACAAATTGATGGTGTGAACAACGAAAAAGTTCACGTTACTATCAGTGGACAAGATTCTTTTAAAGCAGGAGACATCAATAAATATTTGAATAACTTCCAAGTTATTAATACCAATCTTTTAATTTGTAATCTCGAACCTTCTGTAAAACTGTCTATTGAACTGTCTATTGACAAAGGTCGTGGATATGTACCTGCCGAAGAGAATAAAGCCTTGAATGAAGGCATTGGAGTCATCACTTTAGATTCAATCCATACTCCAATAAAAAATGTAAAATACTCCATCGATGCTTTCCGCGTTGAGCAAAAGACTGACTATGAAAAACTGATTCTTGAAATCACTACTGATGGTTCTATACATCCTAAAGAAGCATTAAAAGAAGCAGCAAAAATAATCATACATCATTTGATGTTATTTTCAGACGAAAAAATCACCTTGGAGTCACAAGATAAACTGATTTCTGAAGAATTGGACGAATCCTCACTTCATATTCGCCAATTGCTTAAAATGCGTTTAGTTGATCTTGACCTATCAGTGAGAGCATTAAATTGCTTAAAAGCAGCTGATGTAGAAACTTTAGGCGAATTGGTTGCCTATAATAAAAATGATTTGTTGAAATTCCGCAATTTTGGTAAGAAATCGCTTACCGAATTAGAAGACTTAGTGAAAGCAAAGAACTTGGAATTCGGCATGAATGTGTTAAAGTATAAATTAGATAAGGAATAAAAAGCTATGAGACACGGTAAAAAAATTAATCATCTAGGAAGAACCCATTCACATCGTAAGGCTATGTTGTCCAATATGGCTTCTTCATTGATTTTACATAAACGCATCACTACTACTTTAGCCAAAGCTAAATCGCTGAGAGTATATGTTGAGCCTTTGATAACCAAAGCAAAAGAAGATACTACCCATTCAAGAAGAACGGTTTTTAGTTATTTACAAAGCAAAGAAGCGGTTACTGAATTATTTAAGGAAGTTTCTTTAAAAGTGGCTGAACGTCCGGGCGGATACACCCGTATTCTTCGCACCGACTCACGTTTAGGCGATAATGCCGAAATGTGCATTGTTGAGTTAGTTGATTACAACGAACTCATGTTGGGTGCTAAAGACGAAAAGAAAGGCAAATCTACTCGTAGAAGAAGACCTGCCGCCGGAAAGAAAAAGGAAAGTACAGCCGTTGCTGAACCAAAAGCAGAGGTGAAAACCGAAGAGGTGCATCACGAAGAAGTTGCTGAAGTGAAAAATACTATTGAAGAAGCAACCATAGTTGAAGAAACTGAAGCTAATCCAGAAGAAGAAAAGTAAAAATATTTACCTTACAATATCCAACAAAAAAAGGCAAAGTTTTATAACTTTGCCTTTTTTAATACATTAAAACTACAAAAATGAGCTCAATAGTACAAGTTTACGCAAGACAAATTCTCGATTCTAGAGGAAACCCCACTATAGAAGTGGACGTGGTAACAGAAAATGGTATATTAGGCAGAGCAGCCGTTCCTTCAGGTGCTTCCACCGGGGTACATGAAGCCATGGAGCTTCGTGACGGTGATAATAAAATGTATCTTGGCAAAGGAGTGCTAAAAGCGGTTCAGAATGTTAACACGGTGTTAAACGATGAATTAAAAGGGTATCTTGTCACCGAACAGGTGGAGATTGACCATAAACTGATTGCTTTAGACGGGACTGAAAATAAGTCGAAAATTGGAGCCAATGCTATTTTAGGAGTTTCTTTGGCTTGCGCAAAAGCTGCTGCCCAAGAAACCAACCAACATTTATACCGATAGATCGGAAGAGCACACGTCTGAACTCCAGTCACCTGAAGCTATCT
>CAZJBB010000069.1:0-14055 GCA_964543995.1 uncultured Bacteroidales bacterium | reverse complement strand
AGACTTCTTATAGCAAGTGCTTACCCTTTCTGGCAAACTAACGAGTAATCAAAAACAAATATTCTAAACAGGTGGAATATTGAACATAATAAAATTAATTCAAGCGATCTTTTTTCTTGTTTTGTGTTTTTTGATTATAGTTTATACAGCTGACCTATAGTCTTTGCTTTGCTATTTTTTCTTTAAAGGAAGTCCCACTTTTGAAAGGATTTCTTTCGCTTTCTCAAGTTTCTCGGGAAACAAAACTTTATCCCTAAATTGTTCTAATTTTTTATCAAAAACAATTACGGGTATCTTGGATTGGTTTAAGTCGTCTATACTAGTCATAATTGTGTGTTTATATTTTTTTTAGTAATTAAAAATGCTTCGTAATCTTCTCCAACAATAAATTCTTCCCAAATATTTGTATCAATAGTCAAACCATAAACATCAAAATCGGCTATAATTTCTTAAATGTTATTTGTAATCCCCATTCTATATAGTCTGGTTCTTACAATTGTGCTTCCTGTTGCAAAAATCCAAGCATTAGGATGTTTTTCAATAAAAGCATACACTGTAGAGGCCACTGTCGCTAATACTTTTGTGCTATCACCATTATTTGTAATACTGATATCATTTATACTATTTGTTTCTTCGTCAAAATCACCAAATGCTAGATTATAAATATTTTCAGTACCCGTTTCTGTATATTGAACCATCTTTTTAATTTGCCCCTTCGGTCCTTCACTGATAAATTCATAGACTTTAAGGTATGCTTCTGATTTTTACAAATACTTTGGTTTATTCATCTGTCAAATTTTCGTCAAACATACAAAAAATAAACTTATTTTTCAACGATGAATATGAACAAACAAATTACCGGTAATGCTTGATGCTAATCCAAGTGAAGAGAATTGAGACTCACTCTAGCACAAAGTTAACGGAAGCCATCGAAACGAAACGACTTCAGACTGATTCGACTAATGAGGAATTGAGAAAAGGTAAAGAAATTCGTTTAATATATCCTCAAATGTCGTAATTTGAGTATTTTTTATACATTAGCCCACGAAATCAAAATCAAAAATCAAGTGAAAAAAATCATACTATTAGTACTTATCATTTTTCCTATACTCCTTTTTGGACAAGGGAATGGCCAACTTACTCCCGATGAAATCCGTTACCGGGATTCCATTGCCGCCATCAATAACCAAAGTAAGCAACTTGCCGAAGCGCAGGAAAATTACAACCAAGGAGTTGCCAAATATCAGGCTAAAGATTATGCAGGAGCCATTAATTTGTTTGATAAAGCCTTGCAACTCAAACCCGATTTTGGGAAAGCCCTTTATAACCGTGCCATTGCCAAGTTCGATTCTAAAGATTACTCTGGGGCTTTTGCTGATTTTAGTAAAGCGGTAAACATTTACGAAGACCCCACCAAAGCCCGATTTAAAAAAGCACAATCGGCAGTGATGCTCAATAATTTGAAAGAAGCCGAAGAAACCTATTTGGAAATTATCAAACTGAATGTAACAGACTTTACCGCTTGGTATGAACTCTGTGGCGTTCGGTTTATTGCCGGTAATTATTCCGATGCCTTGGCCGCTATCAATAAATCATTGGAAATCAACCCCAATAATGCCAAGGCTTTGAACGACAGAGCCAGTTGTAAACGCAAACTCGACGATTTAGCCGGGGCAGTGGCCGACTTGGAAAAAGCAGTGAGCATCGATTCTAAGCAAGCCTATATTTTCAATAATCTCGGAAGTACCAAAAAGAAATTGAAAGACTATGCTGCCGCGGTGGCCGCTTATACTAAAGCCATTACCGTAAACCCAAACTATTATTTTGCCTATAACAATAGGGGTACGGTGTATTCTGAGCAAGGAAACTATGATAAAGCCTTGCCGGATTTCGAAAAAGCGATTCAACTGAATCCCAAATACTTCATCTCCTACAATAATAAAGGAATTGTTTACAGCAGAAAAGAGAAATACGATTTAGCCCTGAAGGAATACAGCAAAGCCATTGAATTAAACCCCAATTATGGAGTGGCCTATTTAAACAGGGGAATTGCTTTTGAAATGAGTGGGGATGCTGATAAAGCCTGCTCCGATTGGATGAAAGCCCAACAATTGGGGGTGCAGCAAGCAGCCAATTACCAATCTCAAGAATGCGAATAAATTATACCATTTCAATTTAAAATGAATATCATGAAAATAGTAATTTCCCTGTTTTTCCTTGCCCTTTTACAAATTTCTGTTGCTCAAAATGTGGAATTCAAGTCCTCGAATTTTAAAGGCAATAAAGAAGGCTTAAAAGCCGCTGAAGAACAGCTAAAAAAAGGGGATGAGGCCTTGGAAAAAGGTGAAGCGGCTTTATCTCAAAACCAAGAGTCCCGGAAGTTTTTTAACGAAGCCTTGGAACAATTTATTAAAGCCAATGAGTTTAACCCCAATAATGCCGAGTTGAACTTGAAATTGGGAAAGTGTTATTTGCAAACTTGGAAAAAGCGCTCCGCCATGCCCTTTTTAGAGAAAGCTTTAAAGCTGGATCCTCAAGTTTCTCCCGAAGTATATTTAGTTCTGGCACAAGCATATAAATTCGACTATAAATTTAAAGAAAGCAAAGCCCAACTCGACTTGTACAAGACCAAAGCCAGAGAAAAAGACGTTGAAAAGAACAAGGAATGGATGAATAAATTGTATGCTGAATGCGACACCGCTATTAAGTTTGTTGCCAAACCCGTAAAAGCTTCCCTTCAGAATTTAAAAGACATCAATTCTCCCTATCCTGATTTTTGTGCTTCAATTTCAGCCGATGAATCCATGCTGCTGTTTAATTCCAAAAGACCGGGCACTACCGGAGGTAAAATAGGAGAAGATGGGCTTAATACTTCGGATGTGTTTGTAAGTCATAAGGTTAAAGGGAAATGGACCCAACCCACGGCTTTGGGTGCTCCAATAAATACAGATGCTCAGGATGTTTGTGTGGGATTATCGCCCGACGGACAAAAAATGTTGTTAAGTAGGAATGCAACCGGAAATTATGATTTGTTTTTTTCAAGCTTGGTAGGAGATGCTTGGACAGAACCGGAGAAAATGCAAGAAGGCAAAATTAACTCTCCCTTTAACGAAACCCATGCCAGTATATCGTACAATGGAACCATTGTGTATTATGTTTCTGACAATCCTTATGGAAACAGAGGTGGAAAGGATTTGTTTTTCAGTGGTTTACAAAACCCACGATCCAATCAATGGGGAAAAGGCCAAACCGTTACCAGCGATATCAATTCTAAATATAACGAAAACAGCATTTTTATTCACCCCGACGATAATACCATCTATTTTAGTTCTCAGGGGTTTAATTCCATAGGTGGCTACGACATCTTCGTTACTCACCGAGTAGCAGGAGGTTGGACGAAACCTGAAAATTTGGGTTATCCTATTAATACGCCATACGACGAAACCTTTTTCGTGATGTCGGCAAATGGAAAATATGGATATGTTACTTCCAATCGTGAAGATGGAGGTTTGGGTGAAGAAGACATATACCGTGTTAAATTCTTAGGAAGTCCAAAACCTGCGGTGCTTGACAACGAAGACCATTTGTTGGCCAGTTTTGCTTTGCCCATGCCGGAATCTAACCTCGAAGGAGCCGTGGACATTGATGCCAAAAGCTTAACCGTTTTAAAAGGACGAATTTTAGATGCCTTTACCAACCAACCGGTTAGTGCAGAAATTGAAATTACCGACAATGTGAAAGGCGAAGTCAAAGGGGTTTTTACCTCCAATAGCAGCACCGGTAAGTTCTTGGTTTCCATGCCTTCAGGAATCAATTATGGATTGAATGTGAAAGCCAAGGATTACCTGTTTTATTCGGAGAACTTCGATTTGCCAAAAATAAGTGATTATCAGATGGTTGAAAAAGACATTTTGCTTACGGGCATGTGCATAGGCTGTAAAATTGTTTTACGTAACATCTTTTTCGATAGCGGAAAATCAACTTTACGTCCTGAATCCACTACCGAATTGATGAAATTGGTGCAACTCATCAACGATATCTCAAAAGTAAAACCCAAAGTAAAGATAGAGATTTCCGGACATACCGATAATGTGGGAAGTGAAGCTTCTAACCTGGCTTTATCCGAAAGTCGCGCTAAGGCAGTGGTAGCCTATTTAATAACCCAAGGCATCAGCGCTTCAAAGCTCATTTTTAAAGGCTATGGTTCAAGCCTCCCTTTCACCAAAAACGATACCCCGGCCAATAAGCAATTGAATAGGAGAACGGAGTTTAAGATTGTAGAGTAAATTAACTAGATAGAATAACTGCATTTGTGTTTAGCTCTTTTGAGAATTGTAAATAAGCAAATAATCGCGCTCCCTTTACATATTCCTTCGATACTGCCCACCTACTTCGAACAAAGCATGGGTGATTTGGCCAATGGAGCAATACTTAGAAATGTCCATAATCACTTCAAACACATTTTCGTTTTTCACGGCAGCAGATTTTAATCGAGCCAGTACTTCCGGAATGTCGTTTTGGTGACCCTTATGCAATTCTGCCAACATGTTTACTTGATATTCTTTTTCTTCTTCGGTAGAACGAATGACTTCTCCCGGAACCAGGGTAGGAGAGCCTTCCGATGAAAGGAAGGTATTTACCCCCATGATGGGCAAAGCCCCGGTATGTTTTAGAGTTTCGTAATACAAAGATTCTTCCTGTATTTTGCTTCTTTGATAAGCAGTTTCCATGGCCCCCAATACGCCTCCTCTTTCCGAAATGCGGTCGAACTCTGAGAGGATGGCTTCTTCCACTAAATCGGTAAGCTCTTCTATGATAAATGACCCTTGATTTGGGTTTTGGTTTTTTGCCAAGCCCAATTCATGGTTGATGATCATTTGGATGGCCATAGCCCTTCTTACGGATTCTTCGGTGGGAGTGGTGATGGCTTCGTCATAAGCATTGGTATGCAATGAGTTACAATTATCATAAATGGCATATAAGGCTTGCAAAGTGGTGCGAATGTCGTTAAACCCAATTTCCTGAGCATGAAGTGATCGTCCGGAAGTTTGAATATGGTATTTCAATTGTTGCGAACGGGCATTGCCTTTATACTTGTTTTTAATGGTTTTTGCCCAAATGGAACGGGCAACCCTGCCAATAACCGAAAATTCAATGTCTATACCATTGGAAAAGAAGAAAGAGAGGTTGGGTGCAAACTTATCGATATGCATGCCTCGAGAAAGGTAATATTCCACATACGTAAACCCATTGGCAAGCGTAAAAGCCAATTGTGAAATGGGATTGGCTCCCGCTTCGGCAATATGGTAGCCCGAAATGGAAACAGAATAAAAATTTCTTACGTTGTTATTGATAAAATACTCTTGCACATCGCCCATGAGTTTTAAGGAAAAGTCGGTAGAAAAGATACAGGTGTTTTGTCCCTGATCTTCTTTTAAAATATCCGCTTGTATGGTTCCCCTCACCACTGCAATGGTTTCAGTTTTAATTTTTTTATACACTTCTTTGGGCAATACCTGATCTCCGGTGACGCCGAGTAGCATCAGACCCAAGCCATCGTTTCCATCGGGTAATTCGCCTTGGTAGGTTGGACGAAGGACCTCTTTTTCAAGGTAGATTTTACGGATTTTTTCCTCTACTTCTTTTTCAAGTCCGTGGTTTTTAATATATATCTCGCATTGCTGATCAATGGCAGCATTCATAAAATACCCCACCATGATAGGAGCAGGCCCATTTATGGTCATGGAAACGGAGGTAGAAGCATCCGCAAGGTTAAAACCGGAATATAATTTTTTGGCATCATCCAAACAGCAAATAGAAACTCCGGAATTTCCAATTTTCCCATAGATGTCCGGACGAACTTCAGGATCGTTTCCATACAAGGTGACTGAATCAAAAGCAGTGGATAAACGTTTGGCTGGCAAACCCTTAGAAACATAATGGAAGCGTTTGTTGGTTCTTTCGGGGCCACCTTCTCCTGCAAACATACGGGTAGGATCTTCTCCTTCACGCTTGAAAGGGAATACTCCGCCTAAATAAGGGAATTCTCCGGGAACATTTTCTTTGAGATTCCATTTTAAAATGTCGCCCCATGCTGTATATTTGGGCAGCGAAATTTTAGGAATTTGCAAGTGTGATAGGGTTTCGGTATGGGTTTTAATTTTTACTTCTTTATCCCTGACTTTGAAAACATAGAACTCATTTTTATAACAAGCTTTTTTCTCATCCCAATGTTCAATAATTTTTTTATTGTGAGCATCCAGGGTAGTTTCTATTTCTTGATATTTTTCTTTAAGTTGTTGAATGAGAACCGATTTTTGCTCGTTTTCTTGCGAAATGATGCTTAAGGTTTGATTCAAGCTGAATAATTGTTGTGCAATATTTGCTTGATCCTCTGCCCATTGGTTATAACTTCTTACCGTCTCGGATATTTCGGCCAAATAACGGGTCCGTTGTGGTGGAATGATATAAATTTTATCAGGAATTTCACCATTTAATTCTAAGTGTGAATGAAAATCGATGTGCAGTTTTTCTTTGATTTTAAGAATCAAGGCATTGTAGAACTGGTTCACCCCTGAGTCGTTAAATTGGGAGGCAATGGTTCCATATACCGGCATTTCATTGAAATCCGTTTCGAATAATTTGTGGTTGCGCTGATATTGTTTCTTTACATCTCTTAGGGCATCCATTCCGCCCCGTTTATCGAATTTATTTAGTGCAATAATGTCCGCATAATCCAACATGTCTATTTTCTCTAATTGCGAAGGCGCCCCAAATTCAGGAGTCATCACATACATGAAAACATTGCTGTGGTCTACAATTTCAGTGTCGGATTGTCCTATGCCGGAGGTTTCTACAATAATCAAATCAAAATCGGCAACTTTTAAAATGTTGATGGTGTCTTTGATGTATTTTGAAAGGGCTAAATTCGATTGGCGGGTAGCCATCGAACGAATAAAAACCCTAGGATTGTTGATGGCGTTCATGCGAATTCTGTCGCCAAGCAAGGCCCCACCGGTTTTGCGTTTTGAAGGATCTACACACACAATCCCGATCTTTTTATCCGGAAAATCCAATAGAAATCGTCTTACCACTTCATCTTCCAGCGAAGATTTTCCTGATCCACCGGTACCGGTAATCCCTAAAACCGGATTTTTTTTATCGACCGCTTTTTTATTGATTTCCGAAATAAGTGGGCTCACTTCATCCGGATAATTTTCTACAGAGGAAATCAGTCTAGAAATAGCACTATAATCTTGTTTTTCAATATCTTCTATGGTAATTTTGGGATTGTGTCCCCTGGGAAAATCTGATTTTTCCATCAAGTCATTGATCATCCCTTGAAGCCCCATCGACCGGCCGTCATCGGGAGAATAAATGCGGGTGATGCCATATTGGTGCAGCTCTTCAATTTCTTCAGGCAGAATTACACCACCGCCACCACCGAAAATCTTAATATCATTAAACCCTTTTTCCTTAAGTTGGTCATACATATACTTAAAAAATTCGATATGTCCTCCTTGGTAAGAGGTCACTGCAATGGCTTGAACATCTTCCTGTACTGCACATTCCACAATTTCCTGCACCGAACGATTGTGTCCTAAATGAATAACTTCTGCGCCTGTGGATTGAATAATTCTCCTCATGACGTTTATAGAGGCATCATGTCCATCAAATAATGAAGCCGCGGTGACAATTCTGATATGATTGTTGGGTTGATATGAATGGGTTTCTTGCATACAAAAACAAATTGGAATAAATGGGGTGAGTTTACAAATGAAGGGCTAAAAATATAAAATTTAGCCGAATGCCGCATGAGTATTCATAAATTTATGTGATTTTAACCTTTTTGAAATGGAAATAATAGGGTGTATCTGTTATGTAATCAATGTGTTGTGATTTTGCTTTGCAAAAAATGAAGTTTTTAAAAGATTGTTTTTATTTTTGCTTAAAACAATGATGTATGAAACCCATTTCTTTGGTTACCGGTGGAGCTGGATTTATAGGTTCTCATGTTTCGGTGGAATTACTGAAAATGGGTCATCAGGTGGTTATCCTCGATGACTTAAGTGGGGGTTTCATTGAAAATATTCCCAGTGGGGCTGTGTTTATTCAAGGATCGGTAACCGATGTTCCCTTCCTTTCTAAATTATTCAACACCTATCAATTTGATTATGTTTTTCATTTAGCAGCTTATGCAGCAGAAGGTTTAAGCCATTTTATTAAACGTTATAACTATACCAATAATTTAGTTGGAAGTGTGAATTTAATAAACGAATCTGTAAAACACCGTATTAAATGTTTTGTATTTACTTCTTCCATTGCGGTGTATGGTGCAGGGCAAGTACCCATGACCGAGGATATGACCCCTCAGCCTGAAGATCCTTATGGGATTTCAAAATATGCAGTTGAACTGGATTTGAAATCTTCGCATGAAATGTTTGGCTTAAACTACATCGTTTTCCGTCCTCACAATGTTTTTGGCGAAAACCAGAATATTGGGGATAAATATCGAAATGTGGTAGGAATATTCATGAATCAGCTTCTCCAGAATAAGCCCTTAACTGTTTTTGGAGATGGAGAACAAAGTCGGGCATTTAGCTATATTCACGATGTTTCCATTCCCATTGCCCGTTCTGTTGAAATACAGGGAGCTTACAACCAAATTTTTAATATTGGAGCCGATAATCCGGTATCCGTGAGAGTACTTGCTCAAATGGTGATGGATGCTATGAAAATTGAAGGAGAAATCAGGAGTTTGCCTCCTCGAAATGAAGTCATGCATGCACATTCGTCACATGAAAAAGCCAGTAAGGTATTTGGAAATTCTTCGACCGTATCCCTGCAAGAAGGATTGACACGAATGGCCCTTTGGGTAAAAGAACATGGAGCCAGAAAAACCGCCAAGTTTGAAAATATTGAAATCCACGAAAAATTACCCCCTTTGTGGTTGGAAGATTGATGAAGAAACGCATTTTATATATCGTTCCTCATCGCTTAAATCGAGCACCCAGTCAGCGTTTTAGGTTTGAACAATACCTTGGAGTCTTAAACGAAAATGAGTTTGAAACAGTAGTGTCTTTTCTGATGAATGAAAAGGAAGACAAAGTTTTTTATTCCCCGGGAAATTACATTTTAAAAGGAGCAATTCTTTTTAAGATGATTTTTAAACGGCTATTGGATGTCTTCCATGCCGGAGATTTTGACATTATTTTGATTCATAGGGAAGCGTTTTTTATGGGGCCGGCAATTTTCGAATCCTTGTTTAAATCAACCCGTGCAAAGATTATTTTTGATTTCGACGATTCCATATGGCTATCGAATGTATCTGAGGCAAACAAAAAGTTCTCTGTACTTAAAAGTCCTCAAAAAACAGCCAAAATCATTCGCATGTCGGATTTGGTAATTGCAGGCAATGCTTATTTGGAAAAGTATGCTTTGCAATATAACTCCAAGGTAATGGTTATTCCTACGACTATTAATACCGATGAATATCAGCCGGTTGCAAAAAATACATCGAACCCAATTTGTATCGGTTGGAGCGGCAGTATTACAACCATTAAGCATTTTCAATATGCCCTCCCTTTTTTAAAGACCATTAAGTTGATCTTTGGCGACAAAGTTAGCATCAAAGTCATTGGCGATGCTTCATACACCGAACCCGATATCGAAATTCAAAGCCTTGCCTGGAATAAAGCTACAGAAATTGAAGAATTACAGAAATTTGATATAGGGATCATGCCTTTACCTGATGATGAATGGGCCATGGGAAAATGTGGACTAAAAGGGCTTCAATACATGGCCCTAGGAATTCCAACGCTCATGTCACCGGTAGGAGTGAATGCTGAAATTATTCAGAATGGTATCAATGGCTTTCTTCCTAAAAGCAATGAAGAATGGGTTTCAACCCTAACCAAATTAATTGAATCAGAGACTTTACGAAAAAAAATAGGGGCAGCAGCAAGAGAAACTGTTGTGAATAACTATTCGGTAAATGCTTGGAAAGAGAAATATTTACAGCTTTTCAATCGATTATAAAAGGGTTTTTAGCTTTTATTTCCCATAAGACTTTTTCCAAGCAGCATAACTTACTCTATCTACATGAACGAGAATGTCGTAAACTGCATTTATCCAATAGTTGCGTAAACCACCGCCATGAGGTTTAGAAGTCAATCTTTCGGTGATGAGCAACTTTTTGCTTGCTATATCAAACAAGGTTACCCAAACAACGGCCTGATCATGCTCATCGTCAAATGCTTCTACAACAAGTAAGGTGCCAATACCATGTTTTTCTTTTAAGGATACATTCCCTAAAACGCCTTGAACGATACCTTGTGAAAGGGAAGGGGCTTTGGTTTTTGAATACATGCTTGAAGTGCTTCTCCCAGCATTTCTATTGTTGGTGTTGGCAACATCATAAGTTACGTTTTCTTTGTTGAAAAAGTCAGTAATATTAAACTTTCCCTTTTCTTCGGTAACCACATCATTCCATTCGCGAAAGAACTTATTTTTGATTTCTCCAACATCCTGTAGGGCTTTTCCCACAAATTTTGCATGGGTAAAGTCGATTCCGGTATATACAAGGTTTTTTTGAGTAAAAACATCTTTAGCATGAAATTCCTGAGCTGCTGCATTTCCTGTATTGGATTCTTCTTTCACTGCCTCAGCGGTTCCTTCTTTTAAATTTCCTTTTTCGTCAATACTGTAGGTTTTATTATTAATGAGCTTATCTTTTTGGTAGTTAGATACTGAATATACCCCTGCTTTTTTAATGCTTCCAACGGCATAAGTGTTGGCTGAAGCATCCACTTCGGCAATGATAAAACGCGCTAATTGCTTGCCTTCGGCACTATATACAAAATACCAAATTTGTTTGGGCTCGTCTTTTTTATCCAAATCTCCCAACACCACCGTAAACTCCTGATTTTTGTTGTTTCCGTCTTGAAGAGAATAAAAATAATTCTTAGCTCCTGTGAATTTATCTTTGCTTTCCCAAAGGTTATTCAGTAAGCCTTTATCTTCAATTTGGTTTAAATCCGGCTGGAGGGTTCTGGCATCAAAAGCTTCCAACTGTTTGAATTTGAATTTATCAGCATACTTTTTTATGTCTAAAACTTCTGCTTTTTTATTACAAGAGACAATTAAGAACAAAGAAAATGCAAATAGAATGGATAGTTTTTTCATGGTATTTTAATTTTTTGATATTGGGAATGTAAAACCGAAGTAAAAATAAGTATTTTGCATATATGAATTCAAACATTAACAAATAAATGCACTAAATTTGCCGTTAAATTAATCAGAATTTTCAAAAGCTTAAGTAAAATGAAGGATTATTTCGATTATTTGAATTTTAGTGTTATCTTTGATAACTAATTAGTTACAGAATTGAAATTTGTATTTCACATATTATTTATTGGAGGATTGCTGTTTTGTCAAAGTCTTCATTCTCAAATCGTATTGATTAATGAGGTGCTTTCCAGTCCGGCAAACAACCCTGCCGATGTCTCATTAAATGCAACTACGAATGCCAATTCCTTGTATAATATTGATTTTCAGCCTGAATATAACCGAGAATGGATAGAGTTATATAATCCCAGCGGGTGTGATACCGCAGATATTTCATGTTATACCCTTGCTTGCAATATGGATCCCGGGGATCAAATTACACATAATTGGGGCGCTTTTACTTTTCCAAATGGGACTAAGATTCCACCACACGGATATATAATTGTTGGCGGAAACAATTCTCAAGTTCCGTTCTTGGATTTTAATATGGGAGCCTATCGTCAATCGAGTTATGGGGTGAGTAATATTGATGGCGTTAGCAATCGGTGGTTTTTACGCGACGAATTCGGTTGGGTAGCCATTTACGATCCCAACAGCAATCCGGTAGATGCAGTGTATTGGAATTGGGATGGAAATCCATCCTTATTATATACTACCAGTGAGTATCTATCTCCTATAACTTCTCGGACTTCTTGTACCGGTCTGCGAACCTTTCCTGCTGCAGTGAACATTCCAGGGATCGAATTTGTGGGAAGTCCCATAGCTCAAAGTTATTTGTCTTTTCAAAGAATTCATGATGGGGGATCGGTTTGGTGGAGTACTCCTCAAACACCGACTCCAAGAGCAAACAATTATGCTAACGTAACTCCTCCAACCATCACTATAAACAGCAAAGACGATTACTGCAATTTAGGCATAGGTGGAATTCACATTCATGTGGAATATCACGGTTCCGATTCCTTGCAATTTCAGTGGTTAACTGCTCCATTTGGAACCAATGCTAACATCGACAACCTCCATGCAGGAACCTACATTGTGAAGATATTTGATCCCTATTATTGTAACACGCATTATGATACCATTACTTTGATTGATAAACCCAAGTTTAATGTGAACATCGTAAATGTGGCCCCCCAAATCTGTTCGGACCCCAATGGGCATGCCGAAGCCACTGCAAGTAATGGTATTGCCCCTTATGCATATCAATGGAATTCTGCCCCTACGCAAAATACTTCGGTATTGCAAAATGTAGTGGCCGGATTGTATACAGTAAATGTAACTGATTCAGTGGGTTGCACGCTTTCCGATACCGTGACTATACAAAATCAATTTCCGCTTCCTCCGGTTTCTTTGGCCCTTAAAAACGATACATGTGATAAAGGGGTAGGTTCAGCTATGGTAATTAACACCTCCGGGATTTCTTTGAGCTATTTATGGTTTAATAATTCAAATGGGAATTCCATCTCCGGACTCCATGCCGGCAATTATTCCCTAACGGTGTCCAATGCACAATGCTCAAAAGTGTATAATTTTAGCATTACAAATGATTATCAAGCTTCTGCAAATTTCACTCCAAGTCCCGAAGTGGTTTTCACCGAAAATCCTATATGTGAGTTTTTCGATAATTCATTGCAGCCCATTAGGTGGTGGTGGGATTTTGGTGATGGGAGCAGTGATATAATTTCTCATCCAATACATCGCTATACTTCCACCGGGAATTTCTTGGTACATTTGATCATTGAAGACATCCACGGTTGTATTGATTCCCTTTCGAGAATGGTGTATGTAAAGGAAAACACGGTTTTTTATATTCCCAATGCTTTTTCTCCAAATGAAGATGGAAAAAACGAAGTATTCAAAGTGGAAGGATTTAATATTTATGATTTTGAATTAAGAATATTTTCAAGATGGGGAGAACTCATTTACTTTTCTACAGAACAAGAAAAGGGATGGGATGGAAAGTTTTTGGGTAAAGAGTGTCCACAGGGAGTGTATATTTGGAGATTACAATTTACCAAAGATAAGGAAAAAGGAAATGCAAAAAAAGAATTCATGACCGGAAATGTGACCCTTTTTCGCTAAACATTAACTTATTATCTAAAAAATGAATATCACTGAGCCATTACACTATAAAATTGCATTGATTGAACATTGCAAAGTACTCCTCAATGAGCGGGTTTCAGTAATTAATTCTGCAATAGACGAAGCCCAACAAGCGGCCAACGAATACGGACCCCCTAAAGACCGTTACGATGCTTTCAGAGCTCAATTGTTGCGAAAAAAAGACATGATGGGACAACAATTGGTGAAATTGCTGAATGAGAAAAACATGCTCGATAAAATCAGTACAAAGAAACCTTTGCTCAAAGTTGAATTTGGTGCTTTAGTGAAAACAGACAAACAAACGATTTTCGTGGCTGTGGGTTTAGGCAAAATTTCTTACCTCAATGAGGAACTTTTTATTGTTTCTCCATCCGTTCCTTTATTTCTGGCAATGGCAGGGAAGAAAGTCGGCGAAAAATGCATGTTGAATGATTCCTCATTTGAAATTTTAGAAATCTTTTAGGCTCAATAATTTTCAATACCCTTAAAATAAAAAAGGTCGCCATTGCTGACGACCTTTTTCTGTTATATAGGATTCTTAAAACTCTACTTTAAATTCAACTCGTCTGTTTTGAGTTCTGCCTTTTGCGGTTTTATTGTCATCAACCGGCTCCTGACTTCGTCAAAGATTCACCCTGAAAATTGCTGAAGAAATTTTCAGCAACT
>CAZJBB010000068.1:0-14315 GCA_964543995.1 uncultured Bacteroidales bacterium | reverse complement strand
ATCGACACGGCTCTGAACACTCTTTCCCTACACGACGCTCTTCCGATCTGGGAACATTAGAAAGCACCCCCAGGCCTGCTTTACGGAAAGCCCAAACTTTTGGAATGTCACTTCCAAACAATACCGGGAAATGGTATCCAAAACCCTTTTCTCTGAATGCTTTTTCAACAGAATTTGCCAAGGTCAATATTTCTTCCTTAGTATCACGTGCAAATTCAATAATCAAAATCGACCCGGGATCCCCATGAATAAAAAAATTGTTTTTTTGTTGGGTGGTATTTTTACTCGCCAAATCCATGATGGTTTTATCCATCAACTCAATGGAATCGGGATGAAACTCCAAGGCTACCAAATTGGCTTTATAGGATTCTTCAATGGTTGGCAAATGCACACAAATCAAACCCTTCACTTTTGGAGGTAAGGGCACCAAATTCAACTTGGCTTCGGTAATAAATGCCAGGGTACCTTCGGAACCGGCCAATAGTTTAGAGAAATTAAAGGGCTTTGTATTTTCCGTAAACGGCTCACTTTCAAGCAAAACGTCAATAGCATATCCTGTATTCCTCCGTTCAAGAGAAGGATCCGGAAATTGTTCTCGAATCTCAAGTTGGTTCGATGGTTCGGATAATATTTCTTTAATATTCCGATATATATTTCCTTCCATCCCATTCATCAAGCATTTTTCATTGAAAGCATGGACGTTGATACTTTCAAAAACCACTTCTTCTCCATTAGAAAGTATGGAGTTTAAAGCCAACAAATGATCGCGGGTACTTCCATATATAATAGAGTGTGCACCACAGGAATTATTTCCTATCATTCCTCCAATCATACAACGGTTTGAGGTGGAGGTTTCCGGTCCGAAAAATAAGCCATGAGGTTCCAACACTTTATTCAGTTCGTCTAAAACCACACCCGGCTGAACCCTAACCCATTTTTCTTGGATATTGACCTCTATAATCTCATTAAAGTACTTGGATATATCTACCACAATCCCCTTTCCAACCACTTGACCGGCCAAGGAAGTTCCGGCAGCCCGAGGGATCAAAGGAAGTTTATTCTTTCGGGCAAAGGCAATCAAACATTTAATATCTTCCGAATTTTTAGGATACGCTACCGCCAGAGGGATTTCTCGGTAAGCGGAAGCATCCGTTGCATATTGGAGCTTGGTTGAAAAATCGATACGCAGTTCTCCTTGGAGTTCATTTTTGAGTTGCCGAAAGAGCGTTTGAGTGTTCATGAAACTTTCGTTTTTTTTGTAAAATTAATCAAATAAATACTTGATAAACCAAGGTTTCAAATAAAACAAACAGATTCTCTTGGGATTTTATATCTTTGAAAAAAAATCAATGAACATGAATGAAATAGCAAGATGCCCTTGGCCGTCCAATAACACCCTAATGATTGATTACCATGACAATGAGTGGGGAGTTCCATTGCATGACGATCAAAAATTATTCGAATTTATGGTTCTCGATACTTTTCAAGCCGGATTGAGTTGGCAAATTGTACTGAATAAAAGAGAAGGCTTTAGAAGGGCTTTCTGCAATTTCGATTTTCAGCAAATTGCTTTATTTGATGAAGAAAAAGTAGCTGAACTGATGTTAGATAGCGGGATAATACGAAACAAAGCAAAAATTAATGCAACCATTGGAAATGCCAAAGCTTTTATTAAAATCCAGGAGCAATTTGGAAGCTTCGATGCCTATATTTGGCAATTTACAAAAGGGAAAACCATTAACAATCATTTACAAGCACTTTCACAAATGCCGGTAAAAAGTTCGGAATCAGATGCCATGAGTAAAGATTTGATGACAAAGGGATTTAAGTTTGTGGGGTCAACCATTTGCTATGCATTTATGCAAGCGGCGGGAATGGTAAATGACCATTTAGAAGACTGTTTTCGATTTCATGAATGTGGCTAAACTGCAATTAAGCACAAGAAGGTGCTCATTCTTAACATGATGGATTAAAAAGAAAATCCCACTTTGATAGAAAAAAACTGAAAATTTGTAAGTTCGCTGATAAAATCCGGTGCTTCGGTACCCGAAACATTGTTGACCAAATAGGACAAATTTATTTTTTGAATTTTACACCCAATCGAAAAGTTAATTGCAGAAGTTCTCGAAATGTAAGTTTTAAGACCAATCCCTGCAGCGCCAAACAAATCACCGTTGCTGCCTGCTGAAAATTTCACTTTACTGGTTCGAGGAGAGGTTCCCCACTTGCGGGCAAATCCTCCATCCAAAAAAACAAAAGGCACCATCTTTTTGTTTGATAAAACGTAATATCGTAAATCTACATACACCGGTAAAAAGCTGATTAACTTCCATTTATCAAACTCCAACCCGGCTCCTGCTGAAAAATGTCCCCCAAGCATATAGCTCACCACTGAGCTTAAACTTAAAACCGTTTCCGAATTGGGCACATCCTGACCTCCAAAGGAATAAGAGCCAATGCCGGCACCAATGCCTACATCCGTAATGCATGTTAATCCCTTAATTCTATAGTTGTTTTGGCTTTTCTGAGCCATGGAAACTTGTCCGAAAAATACAGAACCGGAAATTAAAATACAAAAAAGGATGCTCTTAAAATAAGACTTCATTGTCTAGGATTTATGTTTCGCAAAAATATAAAAAAAAGTGTTAGTCATTTCACATTAAAATTATCAAAGCAATTCCCATTCGAAGAAAATGATATAAATCAAATAAAATTGTTTATAAAAATAAGCCTCCCCAAAACTGCTTATATTTCAAGGTTTTATTTATTTTTTCACAGCTTTATTTATACTAAAAAAATATATTTATTAACACTCAAAACTAATTTCTTTTACTATTATTGCAGGGTCGTCACCCAAAAACAATAAATTTATTATGTCATTGAAAATCAAGTATCATATACTTGCATGGGTTGTATTCCCTCTATTTTTTCTAGGGTGCACAACAAATAGATATACGGCTACCAGTTCAAATTATTGCTTAGTAAAAATGGATTCTGTTCATGTTCCTGAAAAAGACAGCCATGTGGAAAGTATGATTTCAACATTCAAGGCCGTTATTGACAAACAAATGGATGAAGTGTTGGCTTATTCGGAAACAGAAATGAAATCAGGCAATCCTGATGGAGCTCTCAACGATTTTCTTTCAGACCTCATTTTAAATGAGTCCAATACCTATTATTCAAAAATCTCCAACGAGAAAATTGATATTTGTCTACTAAATAATGGGGGGCTAAGAGCAGGTTTACCCAAAGGTAATATTTTAAAGAGGCATATTTTCGAACTTATGCCATTCGAAAACGAATTGGTGGTTGCCCATTTGAAGGGGGAAACCCTTCAGCAAATGCTTGATTACATTGCATATACAAACGGACAACCGGTAGCAGGTTTAAAAATGGGCATTTCCAATCAACATCCCACCAACATCTTAATCCAGGGTAAAGCTTTTGATAAAACAAAAACTTACCTTGTGGTGACTTCTGATTACTTATTTGGGGGTGGTGATAATATGAACTTTTTCAAACAATCCCTTAGCTCAGATTTATTGCATGTTAAAGTTAGAGATGCCATAATATCATATTTAAGTAAAATTCCGAAAAGCAAGCATATTCAAGTTCAAACCGATAATAGGATTTATAGCGAATAATGAAAAAACGATTATTTTTCTTTTTGGCAAGCATACTCATTGTCTGTTTTTCACCGATAGCAGTTCAAGGGCAGCATGGGAATGATTCCATAAAACTGGTGATTCTTCATACCAATGACACACACAGCCGTTTAGAAAGCTACCCTATTGATGCATCTAATCGCTCCGGTACCTCCGGTTATGCAAGAAGGGCTGCCTATATCAACAAGATCAGGAAACTAGAAAAGAACGTGCTACTGCTCGACGCAGGAGACTTTTTCCAAGGAACCCCCTATTTCAATTTTTTTAAAGGAGAGCCCGAAGTAAAACTCATGTCGTATTTGAAATATGATGCAGTTACTTTTGGAAATCATGAGTTTGATAATGGCATCGATACCCTTTCGAAAATGATTGCATTTGCTAAATTCCCAATTGTGGTGAGTAATGTCGATTTTTCAAAAACCGCCTTAGCCAATAAAACCATTCCATTTTTAGTACTAAAGAAAGGTGAAATAAAAATTGGCATCCTGGGTATTTTTGTAAACCCTTACGGCTTAATAGATCCTAAAAACAGAATTGGACTTCAATATTTTAACCCTATTGAAAAAGCAAACGAAACTGCCAAATTGCTAAAAACCAAGTATCAATGCGACTTTATCATTTGTTTATCGCACTTGGGACATGCTTATGAAGACCCCACCCTTATCAGCGACAGTGTGTTAGCCGCTTCAACAAGGCAGATAGATTTAATTATTGGTGGTCATTCACATAAAGTAATTTCCTCCGATTTTTTAGTAAAGGATTTGGATAATCATGATGTAAGGATAGTTCAAACAGGAGCAAATGGGATTCAAGTGGGAAAAATTGAGTATTATTTTCGAATAAAAAAGGAAATTACTACAAAATGAAATATTTTTTACTACATAATAATGTTTTTATTGTTTAACTTAATACCCTAATTAAAACACAGCAAAGAGTTAATAATTAATCTTATAAATTGAAAATACAAATAATTATACCCAAATTTGACAGCATCACTAGTAAAAAAAACAAGAAAATAAAGGGAAATATATTTTTTTTATAATTTTTTTTTCTACAATTTTGTTAGCCGAAATTAGCCCCAATATTCACAACCTAAACAAATGATTTTGAACTTAAAAACTTTTAAACGACGATTAAACTAAAGCGTATTAATGGAAAAAACTCACGAAACAGTTTGGAAAAACTGTTTGCAAATTATTAAAGACAATATCAACTATCAAAGTTTTAAAACTTGGTTTGAGCCTATTATTCCCTTGAAATTGGAAAATAGCATTTTAACCATACAGGTTCCAAGTCAGTTTTTTTACGAATGGTTAGAAGAACACTTCATTACCTTGATTAAAAAAACGATTAAAAAAGAAATCGGAAATGATGGACGGCTCGAATACAGTATCATCATGGATAATTCATTCAATAATGCATCGCCTATGACTATAAAATTACCTGCTGCAGATAAAAATGCTACAAAAAATCAAGCGGTGAACATGCCATTGAACATCAATCAGACCCCTACTAAAGAAATTCCCAATCCTTTTATTATTCCCGGCCTGAAAAAAATCAGAGTGCAATCTCAACTGATAGACAGCTATAATTTCGACAACTTTGTGGAAGGCGATTGCAACCGTTTAGCCCGTTCTGCCGGATGGGCTGTTGCCGAAAACCCCGGAAAAACTGCATTTAACCCTTTGTTTCTATACAGCGCTAACGGACTTGGAAAAACTCACTTAGCCCATGCCATTGGAATTCAAGTAAAAAATAATTTCCCTGATAAAACGGTTTTATACCTTTCTGCTGAACAATTCATGAGTCAATATACCGATTCAGTAAGGAACAACAATCAAAATGATTTTATACATTTTTATCAAATGATTGATGTTTTGTTGATTGATGACATTCAATTTATGGCCGGAAAAGAAAAAACACAAGATGTCTTTTTCCATTTATTCAACCATTTACATCAAAAAGGAAAGCAATTGGTTATTACCAGCGATAAGTCACCGGTGGAAATGCAAGGCTTTGAATCCAGAATCCTTTCTCGATTCAAATGGGGCTTGGCTGCTGATTTACAAGTTCCTGATTTAGAAACTCGTATCGCTATTATGCACAAGCGTTTGTATAAAGATGGTATCGTAATTTCCGATGATGTTATTGAATACTTGGCCTATAGTATCACCACCAATGTTAGGGAACTGGAAGGCGCTTTGGTTTCTATTTTAGCCCAATCTTCCCTGAACAAAAAAACCATTACGATCGATCTTGCCAAACAAATGATCGACAAGTATGTCAAAAATAATTCCAGGGAAATTTCCATCGATTTTATTCAGAAAATTGTGTGTGACTATTTTGGCATTCCTGTGGATCAAATTCACTCAAAAACCAGAAAACGTGAAATTGTTCAGGCAAGACAAATTGCCATGTACTTTGCTAAAAAAATGACCAAATCGTCCTTGGCTTATATCGGATTGCATTGCGGGAATAAAGACCATGCAACCGTATTGCATGCTTGCAGAACCGTTAAAAATTTGATTGATACCGATAAAAAGTTCCGGAGTTATGTTGACGAACTTGAATGTAAGATAAAGATCTGATTTTTAGCATAGAACGAATTTATACTTGTATTAATCCTATGGTTTAGGACATCCTTGAACCTTACCTAATAATGAGTTCCTTTTGGCAAAGCTATACCTCATCCCCACTCCGCTCTCAGAAAACAGTATTCATGAGGTATTGACGCAAAACCATCTTGACATCATTGTTTCCATAAAGCATTTTGTTATTGAAGAAATCAGAACCGCCAGGCGTTTTTTACGAAAAGCCGGTTATACAGGGAATTTCGATGACATAGCCTTTTTTGAATTAAATGAGCATACTCCAGAAACTGAACTCCCGGCCATGTTGGCATTTCTAAAAGGAGCAAATATTGTCGGATTATTGTCAGAGGCTGGCATTCCTTGTGTGGCCGATCCGGGAGCTAAATTGGTTCGCTTAGCCCATCAGAACTCAATCCAAGTGATACCCTTAAGTGGCCCTTCTTCCATTTTTATGGCCTTAATGGCTTCCGGTTTCAATGGTCAGCAATTTAGATTTCTTGGCTATTTACCCATTGAGAAAGAAAAACGCCTTCAGGCAATCAAATCGCTGGAAAAAGAAGCCATACAAAGCAATTTCACCCAAATTTTCATCGAGACACCCTACCGAAACCAAGCTCTTATTCAGGATATTATAAAGACTTGTCATCCGGATACCTTATTCTGTGTTGCGTCCGAGCTCACCTCAAAAAGTGAAAATATTATTTCTAAGTCGATAAAAGAGTGGAAAAACTTATCAACAATTTTCCAAAAAACAAATTGTGTTTTTTTAATTTCAAAATAATCGATTTTTCGTTAAAATCATTTCATAGTCATTTTTCTCAATATTTATCTTAAACTCTGATTCTCTTCACCTTAAGATATTTTCAACCCCAAGCGAATTAAATATAGTAACATATCGTTTATTATATTTTTGTTATTTGTATTTCATGCTTTAAACTTCGTATTAAATTGATTTTCTGATACATATTAAAACACTAATGAATTTTAAAATTATTGTATTTAACCCTGTTTTAACATTCAATTAAACACTACAAACTACCTGCATTTTTTTCATTTAAAAACTTGCATTTTAGAACAATACTTTTATATATTTGTTATCTAAATGATAAATTAATACAAACTTAAAACACAATCGCATGAAAAAAAATGTCGCTTTATTTTTCGGAAAGCATAACAAGCCGATAGTCAGCTTGTTATTAATTTTGCTTTTCACATTTTCTTTTTCAATTGTTCAAGCAGCCACTCGCACCGCTTCGGTTTCAGGTAACTGGAGCAGTACTGCTACCTGGGGTGGATCTGCAGTTCCTACGGCTGCAGATGATGTTACCATAAACTCAGGCATAACGGTTACTGTGGATGTAGCGGCTGCATGTAACACCGTTACATTTGCGGCTGTTGCTGCCAGTAGCAACCTTACCCTCAGTGGAACCAATACCCTTACGGTTACTGGTTTGGTTACTATGCCACGACCCTCATCCAGTCAAATTTGTTCTATCAATGTAAATGCAGGTACTTTTTCTTGTGGCTCACTGACCATGGCTGCAACCAGTGTCTCCTCTAATGCAAGAATTGACCGAATGGTGATTACCACAGGAACGGCTACCATTTCAGGTACTATAACAACTTCTTCAAATGCAGGTGCTTGCCAAATAAACTTTACAGGTGCAGGAACCTTAAACTTAGGAGGCACTACAGGATCTCCTACTTTAACTACTTTTGCCGGTTGTAATGTCAATTATACCGGAGCTGCTGCTCAAAACATCATTGCTCATTCATATTTAGGGAATGTTGGTATTTCCGGCGGAGGTGCTAAAACCGTTACCGGTGCCACCACAATTACAGGAAATTTAAGTTTAACCAATGGTATCGTTACTACAACCGCTACCAATATCATTACCCTTAGCAATACTTCTCAAACCGCTATTATTGGCGGGTCTGCAACTTCATATATCAGCGGACCGCTAAAATGGACACTTCCTGCCAGCTTGGCAACCAGTGCAACCTATACTTTCCCTGTTGGAAAAGGAGGCGCTTATTATCCTTTCGCTTTGGTAAATCCAACCACAGGAACCGGCACAGTTACTGCATCTGCAGAAGCTTTTAATGCCAATGCCGCAGGAACTTTAGATGCTACTTTATCCGCACTAAGCACTACAGAATATTGGGCTTTAACTACAGTGGGTAATTTCACTAACAGTTCAATTACAGTAACTCGTCCTTCAGCCATTACTCCCTATGCTGTAATTGGAGGAAGTGCCACAGCTGCAGGCACATACACTAATTTAGGCGGAACTGGCAGTACTTATGGTGTATCCGGTTCATCGAATATTGCAACCAATCGTTATTTTGTATTGGGTACAGCAGGTTGTACGCCTCCTGCGAATCCAGGCAACCCAACATCCAATTCACCTCAATGTCCTACTCCAGGAGTAACCCTATCAGCTCCCAGTGCACCTCCTTCAGGAGAAACTTGGTATTGGCAAACCACGGCTAACGGAACCTCCACAGCCAATTCAGGAAGCACATACAATGTTACCAGTTCCGGAACCTATTATCTTAGATCGCAATTTAACTCTACTTTATGCTGGAGTTTAGGTGCCGGAAGTTTAGCCGTTGTTGTAACCGGCGCACCTACCGTGAATACCCCAACCAGTGCCTCCATTACCATGAATTCAGTCACCTTAGGCGGAACCATTGCCGATATTGGCTGTCCTTCGGATAATATTTCTGAACGTGGTATTTATTATAGTACTACCGCCGGATTTACGCCTCCTGCTCAAGGAACTAAAGTATCTGAAATTGTAGGCTCTTACACTGCCGGTGCTTTCACTGAAGCGGTAAGTGGACTTACGGCTTCTACTCCTTATTATTATAAAGCTTTCGCTACCAATAGTTATGGAACAGCGTATTCTGCTCAAGCCACTTTTACCACCAGTAACCCTCCTTGTGTGGCTCCAACAGCAGCTCCAACAAATTTAACTTTTAGTACCATAGCAGCTACAACCACCAATGGTTCATTTACTGCAGCCTCCCCTGCTCCCAGCGGTTATTTGGTAATCAGAAGTACCTCCAGTTCATTATCTGCAAATCCTGTGGATGGTCAAACTTATTCTGCAGGAAATACCGTAGGTGGTGGAACCGTGATTCAAGCCAGCGCTTCTACTTCCTTCACCCAAACCGGTTTAACCGCAAATACTCAATATTATTATTTCATTTTCTCATATAATAATACCACTTGTGCCGGTGGTCCGATGTATTTCACCTCAACCGTTTTGCAAAACACAGCTACTACTTGTTTAACTGCTCCTGTAGCCAGTGCAGGTAGCAGCATAGGTGCAGGTAGTTTTACGGCGAACTGGGCAAGTGTTACCGGAGCAACAGGTTATCAATTGGATGTTTCTACTTCAGCCACTTTTGCGACCTTTGTTACCGGTTATAATAATTTAGCCATCAGTGGAGGAGCAACCACCTCTCAACTGGTTTCAGGTCTTTCCTCTTTAACTACCTATTATTATCGTGTTCGTGCTACAGGTGCCGGTTGTACCAGTGCCAGTAGTTCCAACATTACCGTAGCTACTTTATTTGGATTACCCATTTATCAAGGGTTTAACCAAGCCACCATTCCTACAGGTTGGAACGATGCTATGGTTTCAGGTACATCTTACCCATTTTCTTACTTGACAGCCGGTGTGTACCCTGTACATTCGCCTCAAGAAGGAACTAATTTTGTTAGATATAATTCATTTAGTGCTTCCAGTGGTTGTTCTCAAAGATTGTACACCAGTGCTTTCTCCACCATGGGTGTTCCCAGTGTGGATGTTTCCTATTGGTGGTACACCGACCCGGGTTATGCAACCTATTTAAGCGAAGGCGTAACGGTTCAATATTCATTTGATGGAACCACTTGGACCAATGCAGGCGTATTGTCACAAAGGTATGATGCCACAGCTCAGTGGGTTTTTAAATCCGTTACCATTCCTCAGGTGGCAAACCACGCAACCGTATATATTGGATTTTTATTTTATTCTCAATATGGAAACGATTGTAGTTTAGACAATGTGATCATTAAACAAACCCCCACTTGTCCTGTTCCTACGGGATTAACTACCCTTGCTTTGGGTTCTACCACCGCAAAAATTGGATGGAATGCCAACCCTACCACTCCCAGTGGTGGATATTCTTGGGAATTACGTTCCAGCGGTGCTGCAGGCAGTGGAGCTACAGGCTTGGTTGCCAGCGGTGTTACCAGTAATTTATATGCAAACATTACCGGACTATCAGCCAGCACTGCTTATTCAGCTTATGTAAGGGCGGATTGCGGTGGTGGAGATTTAAGTGATTGGACTTCGGCTTATCCTTTTACAACTTCTTGTACTGAACTCTCCGTTCCTTGGACTGAAAACTTTGATGGTATGGGAACCATTGGTACAGGTGTCATGCCCAGCACTTGTTGGACAACCATTTATCCCGGGGGTTCTACCCAACCTTGGGCGACCATGAATGCAGCCAGCATTACATACAATGATCCCAATTCTGCTCCTAATTATTTAACCTGCTATTATTATTCTTATCCAGCAGGGAATAAATATGTGGTTACCCCCGGCTTCACTTTAACCGGCGGTCAATCATATGACTTTAGCTTCAATTGGGCAGGTGATGGCACCCTTTCTTATGACACTGCAGAAGTTCGTTATAACACCATGCCTTCGGGAACCGGATCGACCCTCATTGGAGTTCCATTCTTATTACCGGGTGTTACCACTTCAACTTCTTACAGTAATGTAACCAGCACATTAACTCCTGCCACCACAGGCACCTATTACTTTTTAATCCGGGTGGCTGCAACCAGCAATCCACTTTACATTGGATTTGATGATTTTTCGCTGACAGTTTCTCCCACTTGTGTTAAACCAACTGTGGTTCACGCAACGGCCTTGGCTTCTACTTCAGCCACTTTAGCATGGACTGCTTCTCCATCTAACCCCGGAAACGGATATATTTGGGAAGTTCGTACCAGCGGTGCAGCCGGTAGTGGAGCTACGGGCTTAGCTGCTTTTGGAACTGCCAATGGTGCAAGTACCGGTGTAACAGGTTTAACTGCCACAACCACTTATACTGCTTATGTGCGTGCGGATTGCGGTAATGGCGACTTAAGTTTTTGGTCTTCTGGCTACACTTTTACCACTCCATGTACCGAAATATCAACTTGGCCTTATACTGAAAACTTTGACGGTATGGGAACCATAGGTTCAGGTGTTTTCCCCAGTTGTTGGAAAGCTGAGTATCCTACCGGATCCACTCAACCTTGGGCAACTATGAATGCAGCCAGTATTACTTATAACGATCCTTTTTCTTCTCCTAATTATTTAACTTGCTATTATTATTCTTCTCCTGCCGGTGATAAATACATGATTACACCCGGATTTTCTCTCGTTGGAGGACAATCTTATGATTTGGGATTCAAATTTGCAGGCGACAGTTATGCATCTTATTGGACAGCGGATTTAAGATACAACACCTTACAAACAGGTGTAGGTTCTACCCAAATTGGTGCAGCCTTTTTAACATCCAATTTAGCAGCAACTTCAACCAGTTATGCATCTGTTGATAGGAATTTCACTCCTGCAACCTCCGGTACGTATTATTTTATGATTCATGTAAATGCCACCAGTACTCCTTATTACGTTGGATTTGACGATTTTTATGTATACCCAACTCCAACCTGTATTGTACCTACCGCAGTAACAACCACAGCTTTAGGAGCTACCACAGCCACCATCTCTTGGACCGGATCCGTTTCCAATCCTTCACAGGGATATGAATGGGAAGTTCGTACCACAGGTGCTGCCGGAAGCGGTGCCACAGGATTAACCGCCAGTGGAACAACCTTAGCCGGAATTACCTCTGCCAATGTTACTGGTTTAGCCCCCACAACCACTTATAAAGTGTATGTTCGTGGACATTGTGATGCAAATGATTATAGTTTTTGGACACAATACTATACTTTTACTACAGCTTGTTTACCGATTTCCATTTATCCATGGTCAGAAAACTTTGATTTGATGGGAACTACAGGACAAGGTATTCTTCCTTCTTCTTGTTGGACTGCCATTCCTGCGGTTTCTTCACCTTGGGTTACAGGAGGAAGTGCATTATCATCTGTAAACGATCCTTATTCTATGTCTAATTATGTTTGTAGCAACACTGCCATTACCGGTAATAAATATTTGGTTTTACCAGGATTTAGTGTTACCGCAGGATATAGTTATAATATCAGCTTCCAATTTGCCGGAGACGGAAACTCTCTTTGCGATGTGGATCTTAGAGTGAATACTTCTCCAGTAGGGACAGGTTCCACTCAGATAGGCGGAAAATTAGATTCTATTGGATACCCTGCAACCACAACCTATCATGCAATAAACCGTAGTTTCTACCCCACTCAAAGCGGTGTTTATTACTTTATGATTCATGTAAAAAACAATACTGCAGGCAGTTACTACATGGGATTTGATGACTTTTCCGTGAATGAACTCCCTGGCTTACCTCCAATGCTCACCAGCTTAGGTGCTACTTCTCAATGTACAGGTTCCGACTTGTTAATCAATGGATTGAACTTGGGTTCAGCTACTTCAGTTACCATTGGCGGTACCCCTGCAACCATTGTTGGTACTACAGATAATTCAGTTACTGTATTGATTGGAACTCAAAACGGAACCGTTGTGGTTACCACACCCATTGGTACTACCGATCCAAGTGCTGAAGTGTTCAATTATAAACCGGTACCTACTGCATCAACGGCTTCAGGTTCCACAGTATGCCAGAATTTAACACTTAATTTAACAGGAAACACTGATTTTGGCAGTTCATTTAGTTGGACAGGACCCAATGGTTTTACTTCTACATCTCAAAATCCAAGTATTTCCAACGTACAAATAAATGGATCGGGAGTGTATACTTTTACTTCGACTTATAATGGATGTACTTCAGCTCCTGCTAGGGATACTGTAATTGTGTACCCGGCTCCTTCTGCTGTTTCAATTTCTCCCAATAGTGCAAATGTTTGTTTAGGCAGTTCTCAAATGTTAACCGCCAGTGGTGGCTCCGCTTCAGGAGTTATTTTTAGTGAGGATTTTGAAACTTATCCTACACCTAAGTTTGCTTATTCCGGAGATGCTTTGGTCACAGTTGCTTCAAATACTTCCTACTACAGCCAAGGATCAAAATCAGTATTGTTAACTTACAATAACTCTATTGCTCTTGCAAATAACGATGCTTATACCAGTCAGGTGAATGTAAACTTAGTGGGTTCTAGCTCTGCTCAACTTACTTTTTCTCACATTGCCGCTTTCGAAGGCACTTCAGCTGGATATGACTTTGATAATGGTTGGGTTCAATATTCAACCGATGGAGGAACTACTTGGACTACCTTCCCTGTTTCAGCTTATGCCGGTGCAGGTACTTTAATGTCAAATGCAACATACACTTCTGGACAAACCGGAACCATATTCTCAACCCTCAGTTACCCTGATTGGATTACAGCAGCCATGTCAACCAGTTTTGGTACTGCCCCTGCAACCAGTTTGTGGAAAAACGAAATCATAAATATTCCACCCAGTGCACTCACATCCAATCAATTTAGAATTCGTTTCTTAATCACTTCTGACGGTTCAGTTCTATATGCAGGTTGGTTGATTGATAATATTAAAATTACGACTATAGGTTCTGCAAATCTAAGTTGGTCACCAACATCCAATTTATACACAGACGTAAATACCACCACCCCATATACCACAGGAAATATTAACCCTGTGTATGCTAAACCGATTTCAACCACTACTTATACCTACACTGCCACCAGCGACCATGGTTGTATCTCCAGTGGTACATCAACCTTAACGGTTCCTATTGTTCCTGCTCCTACAGGAAATGCTGCACAAACCTTCTGTAATACGGCAACCGTTGCCAGCTTAACCGCTACCGGTACAGCTATCAAATGGTATGCGGCCGCATCTGGAGATCGGAAGAGCACACGTCTGAACTCCAGTCACCTGAAGCTATC
>CAZJBB010000067.1:0-14413 GCA_964543995.1 uncultured Bacteroidales bacterium | reverse complement strand
TACACGGCTCTGAACACTCTTTCCCTACACGACGCTCTTCCGATCTCAAAATCAGGAAATTGGAAGTGTTGGCTATGCAGGTCGTAGAGCGTTTCGGAGGGTTCAATAGAATGAATACGTTCTATGTTTTTGTTTTCAAGAAGTATTTGTTTGGTGAAACTCCTGTCCCCACTTCCAACTTCTAAAATATTGGTTCCGAAATGTTTACCAATAAGATCGTACTGGTATTTTCGATAATTCTTCATGTTGTCGAAAGAAAACTCTTCTTTCCCCCAATCCATGCTATGAACATATTTATCTTGTGATTCCATTTTTTTATTTTGGTCGAACAAAAGTAAAATAAATTTCGACAATCCTTTACTAAAGACTATGTATACAACTTATGGCTTTCGGCCAATGATGTTACTCTAAATGAAATAAATAATATTATTCCAGAATGAATTTATGAGTTTGAATATTATCATTATTGACTATTCTTAGAAAATACATTCCTTTCGAAAAATGATGTAAATCTAAGTTTAAAGTTTTTCCTAAGGAAGTGGATTGCCATACCAAATTTCCGGTTGAATTATATATACTTACCTGATTTTCATTTCCATCCATCAGCTGAATATGGATGTTCCCTTGGGAAGGATTGGGATAAACCATTGTACTTTCATTTATTGCATTACTTTCATCCAAACCGGTGTAAACGCCATTATAATACTCTACGTCTTTAACCACATTATTTTTATCGGCATGGACAATGCAAACCGGATAACCGATTCCATTGGCGATATAGCTATAAGTGTTAGACGAATCTCTCAAGTATTCAGTTGAATACACCAAAACATTGCTGATTTTCCCGAAAACACTATCGATTTCAGTGATGTATTCATGTTCACGCAGAACATTCGGAAAGGTTCCAAAAGGAGTTGTGATAGAACCACAAGCGTCGGCAACGATTTGTTTTTTTATCGTTCTTACGTAAAAAGTATCCACATCACCGGGATTGTGATTTAAAGGCAACTCCCAGCGACCATATGCACTAAACATGCTTCCGTAAGTAGCAGGGGCACCAATCACCAATTCGGGTGGCGCATTTTGAACATTTGTGCCTGCAAAAATACCCGATTCCGGTCTGAAACCGGCAACCCAAAATCCGGTTGAATCACTTCTCCAAAAGCAATATCCATTCCCTTGACCCACAGGCGCACCTCCATATAAGCTTCCATATAAACTTCCGGGACCATAGGTGTAAATATTTGAGGTAGGAAATGTAGAAGCATAAGCCGTTGCGGAAGTAGAATGGTAATCGGCAAATTTCGGATAATGGTTTAACAAATTGCTGTAGTTCCAAACTTGTGATGTTGCCGGAAGGCCTAAAGACACATTCGTAGAAGTATCTACCGCCAACATAACCGTAAGTCCATTATGTGGGAGATCTGCTCCTGTGATAGTAATACCGCAGCCGGTGCTGGTGGAGAAACAATTTGATGTATCGATACAACCGTTTTGATTAACGATAACTGCATAACTCCCTGGTGAAGTTGCTGAGAAACTTTGAAAAGTCTGTCCGCTCATGGTTGTAAAGTTCGGACAATTAACCCACTGATAAGTGGCACCGTTAGCACTTGATGTTAGTGTTGAGCCACTCTGATTGACAGCGGTATTAACCGTTAAAACGTTGACATATAAAGTTTGAGCAGTTGAAGGGCCAAAAGAATTATTCGCAGTAACCGAAATGGTACCACTGGTATTAGCAACAACCGAAATGCTGTCGGTTGTACTGCTTCCACTCCAACCGTTGGGTAAAGTCCACGTATAGCTTGTAGCTCCAGTTACCGAAGGAACAGCATACAAGGTTGAACTTCCATTACAAACAGACACGTTTCCAGTAATTGAAGCCGGGATGGGAGGAGGTCCACCAATATACACTGCAAAACAATTTGAAGTATCTGTGCAGCCATTTTGAGTTACTCTGACTGCATAACTCCCGGATGTGGAAGCGGTATAACTTTGAGAAGTTTGTCCGCCTACAAGGGTGTATCCATTGCAATCCAGCCATTGGTATGTTGCCCCAGAAGCAGAAGCAGTTAAATTGCTGCCGGCTTGAGTTACATTTGTATTAACACTGTTTACTGTAATGACTTTGGTTTGCGGGGAAGAGGAACCATATAAGTTGTTTGCCGTTACCGAAATCGTTCCACTGGAATAGGCCGTTGCAACAATAGTCGTACCGTTGCTGCTTCCTGTCCATCCGGAAGGTAAAGTCCAGGTATAACTGGTAGCACCGCTTACAGGAGAAACATTGTAAGTGTTTGTGGTTCCGTAACAAACTGAGGCAGTTCCATTTATTGCTGTTGGAGTAGAAGGTGCTACTCCTCCGGGTCCGTTAACTTTTCTTATGGTATGGTTTTCATCGGTAATATAAATGTTTCCAAGGGCATCAACGGCCACGCCTTCGGGTCCATTAAGCTTAGCAGAAGTGGCAGGGCCATTATCCCCACTATACCCGTTGAGTCCGTTTCCGGCAACCGTGGTAATAATTCCGGTAGACACAGTGACTTTTCTAATGACATTATTTCCATCGTCTGCAATGTAAAAATTTCCGGCGGGATCAAATGCAATACCCAGTGATGGATCATTTAACTTGGCTGCGGTGGCCAATCCATTGTCGCCACTGTAACCTGCTGTTCCGCTTCCTGCAATGGTCGAAATAATTCCGGTAGACTTAGTGACCTTTCGTATAACATGGTTTCCTGCTTCTGAAATATACATATTCCCCGCAGAATCTAAGGTGATACCATTAGGCTCATTCATACTAGCAGATGTGGCTTGACCTCCATTTCCCGAGTAACCGGCGATGCCGTTACCGGCAACCGTGGTGATAATTCCCGTTGATGCTGTAATTTTACGAATTACATGATTTCCTCTGTCGGCTATAAATACATTTCCTGAAATGTCCACTGCCACCCCCCAAGGATTGTTGAGCTGAGCATCCACTGCCGGACCTCCATCACCACAATACGGCCAAGGCATGTTAAAAATAGAACCATCACCGGCAATAGTAGTAATGATACCGGTGGAAGCGGTTACTTTGCGAATCATATTATTCAGATTGTCAGCAATATACATATTCCCTGCGGTGTCTAATGTAACAGCAAATGGATAAGCCATATAAGCTGAGGTAGCTAAACCTCCGTCTCCTCCAAAATACCATGAGGTGCCGTTGTACACATAATAGGTTCCTGCTACTTTTGTTATGATTCCCGTATTCTTATCTATTTTACGGATTACATTATTTCCATTATCACTGAAAACAATATTTCCATTATGATCGAAAACAATTCCAAAGGGGATGTATAGTTTAGCTGCAGTGGCCGGACCTCCATTACCTGAGTAACCTGCTGTTCCATTACCGGCAATAGTAGATATGAAACCCACTTGAGCATTGACTATTACGGAAAAAGCCAAAAAAGCAATCAATAGTAATTTTGTTTTCATGATGTTGGTTGTTATTTTATTATAAATCAATGACTAAGAAATATGAAAAAGATTTTATTTTAATTTTTCTTCTTTGTTTTCTTTATTTAGCATGCTTTTCTTTATGCCATACGAAAAGTAAAACACAAACCCAATGGCCATCCAAATAAACAAGCGTGTCCAGTTTGCCCAGCCCAATCCAAAAATCATGGCGCCACAAACCAGCATGCCAAGCACAGGCACATAGGGTAGAAAAGGAGTCTTAAATCCACGTTGCAATTCAGGGCTTTTATACCGCATGATGAGTACACCGGCACATACCAAAATAAAAGCAAACAAAGTTCCAATACTGGTCATATCGCCCACAATATCCTGAGGCACAAAGCATGCGAATACACCAACAAATACAAAAAACAAAATATTTGACTTGTAAGGGGTGCGATATTTTGGATGCAAATCAGAAAATATTTTTGGAACCAGACCATCTTTGCTCATAGAATAAAATACACGAGACTGACCATACAGCATGACAAGAATTACTGATGAAAAACCGGCCAATATGGCAATGGTAACCAGTTTTGCAAGCCAACCATAACCGGTCATATAGGTTTGAATGGCAAAAGTAACAGAAGCTTCCCTGCCGGCAGTTCTAAAATCTTCGGTGGTGGCTACTCCTGTTAAAACATAAGAAAACAAAATATAGAGCACCGTACAAATGGCCAATGAACCTAAAATTCCGATAGGCATGGCTTTTTTTGGATTTTTGGTTTCCTGGGCGGCAGTGGAAACCGCATCGAACCCGATAAAGGCAAAGAAGACCACTCCTGCAGCTCCTAAAATCCCTAAAATTCCTCCAAAATTATGCGAAACCCCTTGATTATCAATAAAAGTAGTAGCTTCCGGAATGAAAGGGGTGTGGTTTGCAGGATTGATAAACGACCAACCGAAAACAATAAATAGCAAAACAATACTTACTTTGGTTATTACAATTATGGCATTCACCAATGCGGATTCACGAGCGCCTCTGATAAGCAATATTGACAATAAGAACAATATTATTAAAGAAGGAATATTCATGATGCCGTGTGCTCCGGCGGTGCTGACTTCAAAGGGCGAGTGGCTCCACTCGTAGGGTATTCGCATGTCGAAATAGCCTAAAAGTTTGTTCAAATATTCGCTCCAGGCAATGCTGACAGTGGCAGCTCCTAAGGCATATTCCAGTACCAAATCCCAGCCAATAATCCAAGCAACCAATTCACCCATGGTAGCATACGAATAGGTGTAAGCACTTCCGGCTACAGGAATCATGGATGCAAATTCAGCAAAGCACAATCCTGCTAAGGCACATCCAATTCCGGCCACAATAAAGCCAATGGTCACCGCCGGCCCGGCATTGTTAGCAGCGGCAGCGGCGGTCCTAACAAACAATCCTGCGCCAATGATGGCACCAATCCCAAGTGCAATTAAGCTCATGGCGGTTAAAGATCTTTTCATTCCCTTACCATCGTCAGCTATTTCGAGCATCAGTTTAGGGATGGACTTTTTAATAAATAAACGATTTTCCATTTGGAGAAGATTTAGATGCTAAATTTTCTACAATATTAGAAAATTAATTGATAAAAAACCATCTTTTTGATTTTTTATCAAATCGGCTTAGAACGAAGCATTGTACTTTGGAAACACTTGGTTCAAATTATCTATTATCTTGTTAAAGTCCTTAACGTCAGATTCTTTCTTTGGCATTCTATACACTTTTAGCCTATAGCTATAAGATGCGTCATAATTTGTTGGCTCTGAATCAATCAAACTCAATGCATTTCTATTTTCTTCGTACCAAGCTTTAATGTTGTCCTTTGAATTTATTGGGGTTAAATAGTGTTCCAGCAAGTCTTTATTTCTAGTCCGAATCAACCCAATTGAATCCGGTGAAATTCTTGATTGCATTTTGAAGAAAATCTGACACTCCCCTTTTAAGTATGGAGGATCGTTCGATGTTTGATTTCCAATGAGTTCAATAGACTTGGAGTAGATAATAATTTCATCAGGATAAGCGGTGTCGGAAGTTACCTTCCATGATTCAGGTAAATTTTCACTTATTTTTTTTATCGTTTTAATAAAATCGACCGTATTAACCTTGCTGTTTTGAGCATACATCCCAAAAACCATAAAAGTTAAAATGCTAATAATCAGTGTTTTCTTCATGAGATTTCGTTTTAATATAGTCTTTCTCCAATGGAAAGTTTTAATTTGAACACATTTAAAATGTATTCAACTTTTGACTTTATCAATAAAAGATTGCTTTCCGATACATTGGTTGCAGCGTCTAAAATATCTAGATTGGTTAGTGAACCTGAATTAAAACTTTTTTCGGCCAATAGATAGGCTTCGTTGGATTGATTTAGCTGAAGCTGAAACCGTTCTATCTTTTTTAGCGCAGCTTTTATATTTTCCACGTTCTCAATAACTTCTGCTGTAGCATTTTGTTTTACAAGTTCCGTTTCGTAATCGTTTAAAGTGATGTTCGACTTGGCAAGCGAAAGGTTGAATTTGGATCTTCCTGCTTCAAACAATGGAATTTTAAGTCCGAGACCGGCAGCGAAATTGGCTTTTATTACATTAAATTCAGGGATGTAACCGTTTTTGCCTCCACCCGAAAATTGGAAATTTAATATAGGATTGTCTTGTGCTTTAACCATTTTGTATTTTAAAGAAGCTAAAAATGCCTTTTCTTTTGTCATTTTTATGTCGTCTCTATGATCCAAGGCAAAAGAAATTAATGAATCCAGCGGCAACGGGGAAAAGGCCATCTCTGTTTCTTGACGAACACAAATGCTGGTGTTTTGTGACTGGCCCATTAAAGCATTCATTTCGGTAATCTGGTTTTTTAATCCGGTTTGCAAGTCGATTCCCATGCTTTCCGTGGCTGAAATTTTTACCTTGGTGGAAAGTATTTCGTAAGAGGTTGCCGAACCGCTTTCCTGCTTCTTCATCATGTAATCCAAATGGTTTTGCAAGGTTTGCAGCTGTTGTTTATTTATTTTTATTGCTTCCTGTAGGTAAACCATTGAATAATAAACGAGTGTTGTGCTAAAGGCCAGTTTTTGCTTCACTTGTTCAAGCGATTGCTGAGATAAGTTTTTATTTTCTTTGGCGAAAGCTACACTTTTTGCCGTTTTCCCGAAATCATAAATGCCCTGATATATGTTAATGCCTGCATTGAAATTATCTGCCGGATACAACTGAAAGTTACCCATTCCCGGAAAGCTAAGCTCTGCCACCGGACCAATACGCATATAGGAGGCACTGAAATCGATATTCGGATAATAACCTGACTTGGCCAAGCCAATAGCCGAATTGGCCGTCTGAATAGCTTCATTTGCCTGCTTTATGGAGGGGTGATTTTGCATAACAACTCCAATAATTTTATGCAAGCTCAGCGTATCTTCGGGTTTTTGAGCATAGACTTTATCTTTAGCCGGACTCAATAGACTTGTGCATACAATAAAAAAGAATGATACAATATATTTATTCATAATGAATGGTTTTTACGGATTTGCTTTTTTTTCGGGTGCGTAATAAAAAGACCGGTAACCCACCTACAATGGTAATGATAGATGCAAGTAGAAAATCGTCATCCACGCCATCGATATAAGCCTGCTTATTCACATTGGAGACGATGGCAAACTGACTTTTACTGATAGAAGCGTTGTAGGTGCTTCCGGTTCGGTGTACCATATCAGAAGCTATGTTTTTGGAAACAGTTCGGTAAATTTCTGATTTGGGCTGAACCGCTTGCTGGTATATTTGTGAATGGTAGCTTACCCTTGTCGATAAAAAAGTAGCCAATAAGGCAACTCCCAAACTGCCCCCTAATTGGCGTATGGTATTTGATATTCCGGATGCTTGAGCCATTTTGTCTCTTGGAATCTGAAGCAAGGAAACAGCGCTTAAAGGGGTGTAGATGATACCCATGGCAAAACCTCTGATGTATAACGAAAGCATGATGAAGCTCTTTTCCGTGAGATAGGATAAAAAGGAATTCATATAGAAACTCAAAGCCAATAAAATTACACCTAACACAATGGGAAGTTTAGGGCTAAAAGAATCGGATATTTTGCCGGCAAATGGAGAAACGATACCTTGAATTATACCTACCGGAAGAAATAAAGCTCCGGCTTGAACCGCTGTATATCCTAATGAATTTTGGAGGTAAATAGGCAATAAAAAAGTACTCCCAAACATCCCCATACTGAAAATCATTAAGATGAGTGTGCTTAAGCCGAAATTGTAGTTGGTAAGCAAACGTAACTCGATCAAGGGTTCATCCACCGTTAATTCGGTAGTGATAAATACAGCCAAAGCGACTGCGGCTAAGGCAAAGCAAAATAAAATATAGGGTGCCGACCAGCCTTCCGAATTGGTCATGGCGCTTCCCTCAGATAAGGCAAATAAAGTGAGGGGAAGAAACAAGCTTACCGAAATAAAACCTACCAAATCGAATTTGCGGATATTTAAATTCTTATATTCCCTTTGAATGATAATCGTAGCTAAAATAGCTAAAATGCCTACCGGAATATTGACGTCAAATATCAGTTGCCAACTGAAATTGTCAATCAGCCAACCTCCGATTAATGGACCAAAGGATACGGATGCAGCAGCAGAAATTGCCCAAAACCCGATGGCTACGCCTCTTTTTTCGGGTGGGAACTCTCGTGTGATAATGGCCATCCCCAACGGTTGAATGGTTCCTGCCCCTAATCCCTGAATGATTCGAGATATGATTAATATGTCTTCATTCCCTGAAATACCGCACAGCAAGGAACCGAAGGTGAAGAGTACAAGGCCATAGATATACATCCGTTTATATCCGAACTTATCGGCAAGCCAGCCTGAAGTAGGAAGCATTACCGCCATCGAAAGCATATAAGCAGTAATCACCCATTCTATTTTATCCAAACCCACTCCAAAAGAGGCCATGATTTTTGGCAAACCCACATTCACGATAGTAGCATCCAGCACAGCCATGAATGTCCCCAGCATCACGGTAGCCAGTAGCCACCATTTATAATTATCATGACGGGGATGGTAGGCAGAATCGGGTTTTCTGATCCAATTCCGGATGTGATGTGATGGACTGACTTTTTTGCTAGCCATATCAGTCTTTCACAATTTTAACTTCAGCCGACATTCCGGCTAAAAACTTAAAAGTCTTAATGTTATCGCCTTTTTCGGTAGCCTCAATCGATATTTTCAAAGGTACTCTTTGGGTTACCTTGGTGAAATTTCCGGAGGCATTGTTAGGCGGAATGAGTGAAAACTGAGAAGCCGTATTGGATCCAATGCTAAATATTTTTCCTGTAAAATCTACACCTGAAAAAGCATCGATGCTGAATTTTGCTTTTTCTCCAACATGGAGTTTCGAAATTTTAGTTTCTTCGAGATACACCACAACCCAGTATTTTTCATTATTGGTAATGGTAAATAAGGATTGTCCCGGTGAAGTGATGTCTCCCGGCAGCAGCCACCTTTTTGCGATAATACCGCTCATGGGAGCATACAGTTTTGTGTTTTTTAATTGTGTTTGGATGAGGGCTACTTGGGCTTCGGCTGATTTTATTGCAGCAGCAGCACTTTCAATTTTTGCTTTGGATACCAATAAAGAGGCATTGGAAGCATTTAATTGAGCCTGAGTGCTTTCCATTGTTTTTCCGGAATGCTCATAAGTTTCTTTAGTGATGATTCCCCCTTCGTATTGAATTTTTGCCCGGTTGAAGTCTTCTTTTGCTTTTTCAAAATTTACTTGCAACACCTTAATGTTTTCCTGGTCATATTTATAAGCAGCTTCAGTCTGCAATTTTGACGATATCGCTTGCTCTTTTAATGCAATGTTTTGTGCTTCTTGAGCAATTAAATCGCTAGAGTCCAATACTGCAATGAGCATCCCTTTCGATACGGAATCCCCTTCAGTAACAAACTCATCAGAGATACGTCCCATAATTTTTGAACTAACAGACACATTGTCCGATTCCACATAAGCATCGTCGGTGGTAATGTATTTCGAATAATCAATATACCAGCGTATACCCAAACCCAGTACAATGGCTATTACAATAATCATTGGGATGTATACTTTGTTTTTGTTTTTTTTCTTTACTTCTTCGTTGATTTGTGCTTCCATAAATTGATGATGTGGAAAGGTTTAATTAATGTTTTCTGATGAGCCGAAACCGGCAATTTTTACTAAAGTGTCTTTGATTACTTGGATTGAGGTTGAAAAGGATTCTAATTCAATATCGCTCAGCAAGGTTAATTTTTGCCGGATTTGTTCCAGGTATTGCTGTTGATTTTTTTCAATAAACTGATTTCCTTTTTCAGTCAATTGGATTAATATAATTCTCCGGTCTTGCTCGTCTGCTAAACGTGCAACCAATTCATTTTCAATTAATTTATTTATCAGAACGGTGACGTTGGGCTTGGAAATTAACAACATATTTCCAATGTCAGACATGGATAAAGTGCAGTGCTTTTTGAGGTATAACAATGCATAATAGGCTCCCGGTGTGATATCGGAGTTCATTGGAACCGGTTTTCCAAGCGATTTGTAAAACATGGGTTTTACCCGCATAATATTATCAACCAGTATCGCTAATTTGGATTCTTCCATAGAAATTTAAAAATGGTTACAAAAGTATAACTATTATGTTTGGTAACTTTTATTTTAATGCTAAAAGATGTTAAACCCAAATGCATTTGGAGACACGAACTAAAGCATTTTGAGTTTACCCTGAATTATTGTAGTAAATATATTTGAGCAACCTTCTTTACGAGCTGGGCGCTTCTAAATACGTTCTACATTGGAGGATTTAAAAACCAATTCACCAAAAATATATGTATTTTGGTGAATCAATTCACCAAAATAGTATTATATTTGTGAAAAAAAAAGTATGTATAAGAGAATAGTTGGTGATTCAATTCAAAATAAGCTAAAGAAAGGGAAAGCAATTATACTTATAGGTCCAAGACAAGTTGGTAAAACCACTATCATTAAAGAAGTTTTAAAGGATATTCCCTATTTGTTTTTAGATTGTGATGACCCCACCGTAAAAAGTAAGTTAAGCTCACCTAACACAGAACAGCTTAGAAGTATCATTGGAAATCATGAAACGGTTTTTATTGATGAAGCACAAAGAGTTGATGAAATTGGACTTACACTGAAAATTATTACCGATCAATTTAAAGCCGTGCAATTAATTGTAAGTGGTTCTTCTTCCTTTGATTTATCAGGTAAGATTAATGAACCCTTAACAGGAAGAAAGTGGGAATATGAAATGTTTCCTATCACCTGGGAAGAGTTTGAGAGCCATAATGGTTATATTAAATCGGAGCAACAGCTTGAAAGTAGATTGCTTTTTGGCTTTTACCCCGATGTGTTAAATAACATTGGAGAAGAAAAGGAAGTCTTGAAAAATATTGTGAACAGTTATTTATATAAAGATATTCTTAGTTATTCGGGTATCAAAAAGCCTGAAGTACTTGAGAAATTGGTTCAGGCACTTGCATTACAAATAGGTTCTGAAGTTAGCTACAATGAGCTTTCACAATTGGTAGGGATTGACAAAAATACCATAAGCAAATATATAGATATACTCCAAAAGGCTTATATCATTTTTAAATTGAGCTGCTACAGCAAAAATAGTCGTGATGAAATAAAGACGAATAAGAAAATATATTTCTATGACAATGGGATAAGAAATATGGTCATAGCGAATTTTATGGAGTTAGATTTAAGGACAGATAAAGGGGCTTTGTGGGAAAATTTTTTAATTTCAGAAAGGGTGAAACAAAATCTATATAAAAACACTTTTGCAAAACCCTATTTTTGGCGAACTAAACAACAGCAAGAAGTAGATTTTGTGGAAGAGAAAGAAGGAAAAGTGTTTGGATTTGAATTCAAATGGAAAAACACAAAAACAAAGCAAATTCCTAAAACTTTTATAGAAAGATTTCATGCTGATGGACAAATAATTGATTTAATGAACTTTAGAGATTTTGTGATGGTTAAGTAGTGATAAAAAATGGTTTCAATCCTATAAGGTATGTTTAATAGCATTTGCCTCAAACTAACCATGGGTGAATCAATTCACCAAAAAAATATATTTTTGTGAAATGACTGATGTACAAGCGATTTATTAATAGGTTATTATGCATTTCATTGACACTTTATTTCTTTGGTCTATTGTAATATTAGGATGTTTATTCTTTTTGACAGTTATTTTATTGCCAACGGTTATTGCATATTTATTAAATCGTTGGTTTAAAAGAAAAGGGATTAAATATATTGGCTTGATTTTATTAATAGTAGCTCCCATTTGGACTGCGTATGAAATTTATACTGCCATTTATCCAACCGACAGTTTTTATTTTTCCGAATTTAAAACAATAACTGGAAGTGAGATTCCTAAGTCGGCAATGATTATTAAGAAATGCGCTTCTTTTCCTGATATGCACGGAGATTATAGCTCAGCTTCCTTAATTCAATTGTCTACACAAGACTATATTGGTTTACTAAAGGAACTTGAAGAGAAGGGGCTTACAAAAAATGGAGAGCTTATTAGGTCCTCAGAATTTAATGATGTTATGGAAGGCAGAAAAATCGAGCAAATTAAATCAAACTTTGTTAGAAAAATCCCCGGCAAGGAAAACGATTGCTTCTATATTGGATTTTTTGATGACCAACAAACGATTCTGGTCTATATATGTTCTAGTTGAAAGAATACATTTTACTTCTAAAAGTAATTTCAGCATTTCGGCAAATCCTCCTGTTTTCAAAAAGCTTTATAACATTATAAGACATACCTAATAGTTACAATCTCATATTTTAAGTTCTTAATCCAAAATAATACCTAAATTTGCTAAACGACTGTTGTACATTATTATGGAAGATCACAAGAAAGAAGTACTGATAAAATATTGGGGATATTCGAGTTTTCGTCCACTTCAGGAAGATATCATAAACTCTGTGCTGGAAAAACGAGACACCCTGGCTTTGCTGCCTACCGGTGGAGGCAAATCTTTGTGTTTTCAGGTTCCGGCCATGATGATGGAAGGCATTTGTCTGGTGATTACCCCCCTCATTGCTTTGATGAAGGATCAGGTAGAAAAACTCAAATCCAAAGGCATTAAAGCCGAAGCCTTGTATTCCGGTTTGCGATACTCTCAAATGGAGCTCTTATACAATCAATGTGTACACCAGAAATTAAAATTCCTCTACGTTTCTCCTGAACGACTGCTCACAGATGAATTTATTGAGATGGTGAAGCAAACCCACATAGGGTTAATTGCTGTCGACGAAGCCCATTGCATATCTCAATGGGGCTACGATTTTCGCCCCCCGTATTTGCAAATTGCCCAAATTCGTAACTATGTAACTTATACTCCGATTATTGCACTCACTGCTACGGCAACAACCGGAGTTGTTGAGGATATCCGAAATAAGTTGGAATTTAAAAACGATAGGGTTTTTCAAGCCAGTTTCGAACGTAAAAATTTGGCATATAGAGTCATTTTTGAAGAAGATAAGCAAGCCCGCTTGTTGAAATTAATCAAAGAACATCCTGGGACTTCCATCATTTATGTGCGCAACCGTCGGAAAACCATGGAGATAGCTTCTTTTTTAATTAAAAATAAAATTTCTGCTGATTTCTACCACGCCGGTTTGGACAATAAAACGCGTGACAGCAAGCAATACGCTTGGACCCATGGTAAAACCAAAATAATAGTTTCAACCAATGCCTTTGGAATGGGAATAGATAAGCCCGATGTCCGTTTGGTGGTTCATATAGATTTACCCGACACACCGGAAGCTTATTTTCAGGAAGCGGGTAGGGCAGGGCGCGACGAAAAACCCTCCTTTGCTTATCTTTTATGGGATAAAGCAGATGTGTCTCAGGCAGAATTAAATTTTGAGCAAAGCTTTCCCGAGATTTCTTTCATAAAATCGGTGTACAATTCCTTGGGGAATTATTATCAAGTGCCGGTGGGTAGCGGAATGGATACCTCATTTGATTTTGATTTGTATGCTTTTTCCGATTCCTACAATTTAAAATCATTGCTGGTTTACAATTCCTTAAATCTCCTGGAAAAGGAAGGTTACATTCGAATTACCGAAGCCGATAAAATGAATGCCCAATTGATGTTTATTGTAAAGCAAGAGGATTTATATCGTTTTCAGGTGGAAAACCCATATTTTGATCATTTTATCAAATTGCTACTCCGTACTTATGGTGGTTTGTTTACGTGGTATGTTAATATCAGCGAATTCAACCTCGCCACCAAATCCAAGCTCGCTGAAAAAACCATAAAAGACATACTGAATAAATTAGACCAATTGAAAATTGTGTCCTACCTTCCCATTAAGGAAAAACCTCAATTTGTCTTTTCGCAACCCCGTTTGGATGAAAAAAACATCAGTCTCACTCCTGAGAACTATTCTATCCGAAAGAAAAAGGCTTTCGAAAGATTACAAACCATGATACAATATGCCACCTCCAACAATAAGTGTCGTTCTCGGTTTTTGATCAGTTATTTTGGTCAAACCCAAATCTTAAGGTGTGGAATATGTGACGTTTGTTTGCAGCGCAATAAATTGGGAATGAGCAATTTTGAGTTTGACTCTACCCTGGAAATCATAAAAATGCATTTGCATATAAAAGCCTCATCGCTTCATGAAATTCTTTCCCATTTCGAAAGCAAGGACGAAAACAAAGCCCTTGCGGTATTACAGTGGTTGATCGAAAATGACAAAGTGAGTCAAAACCACAATCAGGAGTATATTTGGTGTAAATAATTCGGAAAAAAATTGGGTGTATCATAATTTTTTATACTTTTGCCGTCCCTTGCCCAGGTGGTGAAATTGGTAGACACGCCAGCTTGAGGGGCTGGTGTCCTT
>CAZJBB010000066.1:0-14728 GCA_964543995.1 uncultured Bacteroidales bacterium | reverse complement strand
CTTTATCTTAACCAATCCAAGCGGTCAAGTTGTAAGGCATATTATTAAAACGAGCTCAGTAAATGGGTTTTATGACTTTAGAACCAATACAGACCGAAGTGCACCTACCGGAAACTGGATTGCTAAAGTAAAAGTGGGAGGGGTAGAATTCCAAAAAACATTAAAAATTGAAACAGTTAAACCAAACCGACTAAAACTCAACATCAATTTCAATGCTGAAAAATTGGTAAAAGATAAAATCGCTCCGGTTACATTGGATGTAAAATGGTTAACAGGAGCGGTTGCTAAAAATTTGAAAACCGAAATTTTTCTAACACTCACAAAATCTACAACAAACTTTAAAAAATATCCTGAATATGTTTTTGATAATCCATCCTCGGGTTTTTCAAGTGAGTCAATTAACATTTTCTCCGGGAAGCTGGATGAAAATGGGAAGACAACCTTTACCCCTAAAATAAACTTTGCATCAGTTGCCCCAGGTGTATTGAAAGCAAATTTTGAAACGATGGTCTATGAAGATGGCGGGGATTTCAGCGTTGACAGATTTTCACTCCCTTACTATCCATACCAATCCTATGCCGGAATTGCGGTACCTAAAGATAAGAGCAGCGATAGACTGCTTTGTACTGATAAAAAGTACAATATTAATTTGGTGAATGTTGATGCAGAAGGAAATATCATCCCTACTAATATGCTGAAAGTTCAGGTTTATAAACTGGAATGGCGTTGGTGGTGGGATAATTCAGGAGAAAACTCAAATGCAGATTTTGTTTCTTCTTCTTATAGTCGTTTAGTAGATTCTACCACTTTGAAAATAAGTAATGGAAAAGCTGTTTTTAATTTTGAAGCAAAGCATGATGATTGGGGACGTTATTTTATTAAAGTTACGGATTTGAAATCAGGACATATTTCCGGAAAGACAGTATACGTAGATTGGCCCGGATATTCACGAGGGAATGGAAATGAGAAACAAGCAGCTACCATGCTCAGCTTTACAGCAGATAAAGAGAAGTATACTGTTGGTGATCATGTAAAATTGGCAATACCATCTTCGGCAGGAGGGAGGGTTTTACTTACAATCGAGTCGGGAAGTAAAGTACTTGAATCTCATTGGGTTACAACCGATGCCCAAACCACAGAAGTAGACTTTAAAGTGACTCCTGAAATGGCACCCAATTGTTTTGCTTATGTTACCTTACTTCAACCTCATTCACAGACTATCAATGACTTACCGGTTAGAATGTATGGGGTGGTTCCAATTTCAGTGGAAGATCCCAATACCCATTTGAAACCGATTATTAATATGAAAGAGGTCTTGGTACCGGAACAAAATGCTTCAATTACTGTAAAAGAAGAAAGCGGAAAGCCCATGACCTATACCCTTGCAGTGGTGGATGAAGGATTGCTCGATTTAACCAGATTTAAAACCCCAAACCCTTGGGCCTCATTTTATGCAAAAGAAGCTTTGGGAATAAAAACATGGGATATTTTTGATTTAGTGATGGGCGCTTTTAGTGGTGAGTTGCAAAGAATATTAACTATAGGTGGTGATGGAGAAGGCAATGGAAAAGGAAATCTGAAAGCCAACCGATTTGTACCTATGGTGAAATTTTTCGGGCCATTTGAACTTTCAGAAGGTCAGTCAAAGACCCATACTTTTAAAATGCCTCAGTACATTGGTTCAGTTCGTGTGATGGTGGTTGGAGGTCAAAATGCAGCTTATGGTTCCACCGAAAAAACAGTTGCCGTTAGAAAACCATTGATGGTGCTGGGTACATTACCTAGGGTTGTTGGTCCGGGTGAAACGGTAAAGTTACCGGTGAGCGTTTTTGCTATGGAGAAAAATATAAAAAATGTAAGTGTACAAGTGATTCCTGATAAAATGTTTACCCTCTCGGGGAAAAATACCAAGCAAATTCAGTTTAATAAACCTGGCGATGAAATGTTGGTATACGAATTGAAAGTTAAGGAAGCGATAGGGGTGGGGAAAATTAAAATCATCGCCACTTCAGGAAACGAAATCGCAACTCATTCTGTTGAAATTGACGTTCGTAATCCCAATCCCAGAGTAACTGAAGTTGTAGAATCGGTTATTCAACCGGGAAAGTCTTGGACCCCCAATTTTTCACCCGTAGGTATGGAAGGAACGAACAAAGGCGTTCTCGAAATTTCTTCTATTCCACCTTTAAATCTTGAAAGTCGATTAAGTTATTTAATGGAATACCCACATGGTTGTATAGAACAAACCTCTTCGGCTGTATTCCCGCAGTTGTATTTGGCGGGAGTTCTTGATTTAAATCCAAGCCAAAAATCTAAAATTGATCAGAATATTAAAGCCGGCATCCAACGGATTAAGCTTTTTCAACTTGGAAATGGAGGATTGGGTTATTGGCAAGGAGCTCAATATGCTGATGATTGGGGCACCAATTATGCAGGTCACTTTATGCTCGAAGCGGAGCTTAATGGGTATGCTTTACCCTATGGTTTTATATCAAACTGGAAAAGATATCAAAAACAGAAAGCCATTTCGTGGATTTCAAATGCATCCTATTATAATGATGATTTAGTCCAGTCGTACCGTTTGTTTACCTTGGCATTGTCAAAATCACCTGAAATGGGAGCCATGAATAAACTGCTGGAATATAAAAACATATCCCTTCCTGCGCGTTGGCGGCTTGCCGCTGCATACCAGCTAGCAGGGAAACCGGAGGTAGCTAAACGCTTGATATTTAATGCTCCAACCTATATAAAACCGTACCGGGAATTATATTATACCTATGGATCTGATACTAGGGACAAAGCAATGATTATTGAAACCTTATGCTTAATGGATTTAAAGGTAAAAGCCGCTCCTTTGGTGAAAGAATTGGCTGCCCAATTGTGTAAAAACGAATGGTTTAGTACCCAAAGTACCGCTTATGCCCTCTTGGCCATTACGAAGTTTACCGGGGGGGGTAATGGGAGTGGAATGAATGTGTCCTATACAATCAATAAAGGACAGCCTCAACAGAAAATCACCACCAAGTGTATTTCTCGTGATGAATTGTCATTAATCAGTTCAAAGAATAAAGCAGAAATTAAAAACAATGGTAAAAACATGTTGTATGCTAGAATCATTTTGCAGGGTATTCCTGCTAAAGGGGACAATAATGGCTCTCAAAGCAACTTGCGATTGACGGTTAGTTATAAAACCATAAACAATCAAAAGTTAAATCCGGATAACATTTGCCAAGGAACTAATTTTGTGGTTGAAGTTACCATCAGCAACCCCGTTAGTAGAGGGATTTACAGGCAATTAGCCTTAACTCAAATTTTCCCTTCAGGCTGGGAGATTTTTAATGCAAGAATGAGTGCTTTGGCTAAGGATGTCGCAAATTCTAATAGCTTTACCTATCAAGACGTGAGAGACGACAGGGTATATACATATTTCGACTTGAATCCGAACCAATCCAAAACCTTTAAAATAATGTTGAATGCCAGTTATTTAGGAAAATTCTATTTGCCTACTGTGTATTGCGAAGCCATGTATGATAATACGATAAACGCACGTTTTCCTGGCAAATGGGTAGAAGTAGTAGAATCGAAATAATTTTCTTGCAACTAAAAGTTGAAGCGATTAAAGGCTTAAGGTTTGTTTTTCAAGTTACTGCTAAATTCTGGTGGTACTTGCCGGGAACTTTATTGGCAGTTTTGATATACTTTAGCATTCCTACCCCTTTATTTCATGACCCTTATTCTAGTATTTTACTCGATAAAGATGGAGTTTTACTGGGGGCTAAAATTTCAAAAGACGGACAATGGCGATTTCCGGAAAGCAAGGAAGTGCCTCCCAAATTTAAAGAAGCAGTCATCGCCTTCGAAGATCAACAATTTTATTACCATTTAGGGGTAAACCCTGTTTCAACAATAAAGGCATTATATCAGAACATAAAGGAAAATAGAATTGTCAGAGGAGGAAGCACATTAACCATGCAAGTAATCCGCATTGCCAGAAAAAATCCATCCAGAAATATTTTTGAAAAGATAAAGGAAATGCTCTTAGCGGTGAGGCTGGAACTAACACATTCCAAGGATGATATCATGTCTTTATATGCATCTCATGCACCTTTTGGAAGCAATGTGGTGGGATTAGAAGCTGCCTCTTGGCGCTATTTTGGTGAGAGTCCGGATCATTTGAGTTGGGCAGAAAGTGCAACTTTGGCTGTGTTACCAAATAGTCCTTCTTTGATATACCCGGGGAAAAACCAACTCAAACTCTTAAATAAACGCAATAATCTATTAGAAAAGTTGTATCAAAAAGGGATTATTGATGAATCAACGCTTGAACTTGCTAAAAATGAACCTTTACCTGAAAAGCCATTTCCTTTACCGCAATTTGCACCCCATCTTCTCGAACGTGCAGTACAAGAAGGGAATGCAGAGAAAAAGATTCAATCAAGTTTGTCCCTTCAAATACAGGAAAAAGTAAATGAAATTTTGCTTACACATCATAAGGTGCTTTCTGCCAATGGAATTAACAATGCAGCTGCTATAGTGGTCGATGTGGCTTCAGGGAAAGTACTTGCCTATGATGGAAACATTGAAAACTTTTCTAATAAATCGGATGGAAGTCAAGTCGATATTATTACATCTCCTAGGAGCACAGGAAGCATTCTTAAGCCTTTTTTGTATTGTGCTATGCTCAATGATGGACTCATTCTTCCTACCACTTTAATTCCGGATATTCCTATGCAAATTGGAGGATTTATTCCTGAGAATTACAGCTTGACTTATGATGGAGCCGTTTCCGCAAAAAGAGCACTGGCCAGGTCATTAAATATACCCGCAGTAAAAATGTTGCAAACCTATGGTTTTGAACAATTTCATGCAGTTTTAAAAAAACTGGGTATAACCACCATGACGAAACCCTCAGGTCATTACGGCCTTTCTTTAATATTGGGAGGCGCCGAAGCTGATTTGTGGGACTTGGTTGGCGTGTATGCTTCTTTAGCGAGAATTTTGAATCATTATAATCAGTTTGAAGGCAAATACTTTTCAAACGATATTCATCCACTTTCGTATTCTGGAATTCCCGATGAAAAGAAGATGGGTGCTGAAATTGACCATTCTTTATTTAGTGCCTCTAATATTTGGTTGATGTTTCAAGCCATGCTTGAAGTAGCTCGACCGGATGAAGAAGCTTTTTGGCAACAATTTTCCTCATCATTTAAAGTGGCATGGAAAACAGGAACCAGTTTTGGGAATCGTGATGCTTGGTCTATTGGAGTGACTCCTCAATATGTTGTTGGAGTTTGGGTAGGAAATGCTTCCGGTGAGGGCCGTCCCGGTTTAACGGGTATTGAATGCGCTGCACCAATATTATTCGATATTTACAAATCTCTTTCTCCAAATGGATGGTTTCAGCAACCCATGAATGAGATGGTTAAAGTACAGGTTTGCAAGCAAAGTGGGTACAGAATATCTTCCATCTGCGAAGAAGCGGACACCATTTGGGTATCAAAGATTGGATTGAGAACCAATGTTTGTCCTTACCACCAATGGGTGCATCTCGATAAAACCATGCAATGGCAAGTAAATTCAAATTGCGAATCCATTGACAATATGGTGCATACCTCATGGTTTGTTTTGCCACCGGTAATGGAATGGTATTTTAAAAACAAAAATCCATTCTATAAAATGCTGCCTCCGTTCAGAAATGATTGTCTTACTTCCGGAGAATCCAAATCCATGGAAATGATTTACCCGCATAACAATAGTAAAATATACATTCCGGTTGATATTGACGGGAAGTTAGGAAATGCAGTGTTTAAACTGGCACATCGAAATCCTCATTTGACTGTCTTTTGGCACTTAGATGATGTTTTTGTAGGCACAACAAAACAAAACCATCAACTGGAACTTTCTCCCAAAAAAGGAATTCACAAACTTACATTAGTTGATGAAAAAGGGGAGACAATAAAAATTACATTTGAAATTTTAAATAAATTAGGCAAAGATTAATAAAACAACTAATTTTGTTAAAAATCTTTTGAGTCTACCTCAATGATCTCAATGCATAAAATATTACCATGCTTTTTATTAATTGTCAGTTTATCGACAATTTCGTGTGTAGCCCAAAAAAGCAGGTCGAAAAAGTCTGAAAATGCACCAAAGAAATCACATTTGGTGAAAGGTGAAAACAGAAAGGATGAATTGGGCCGGAAACAAGGGACATGGAAATTTTTTAATAGTGAAAGCTATCTTGTATATGAAGTTAATTACTTGAATGATGTAAAGCATGGTGTTTCAAGAAGATATCATGCCGGAACAGGAACTCAAATAGAAGAAGCCAATTATTTTAATGGGAAACTTGATGGGGATTATCGAAGTTATTTTGTTGCCGGACAAGTCAAGTCTGAAGGGAGTTATACCAATGGGAAGCGCAATGGTGAATGGGCAAATTATTATGCCGTTAATGGTGAAAAAAAGTCTGAAGGTGCATACGTAATGGGCATCAAACAAGGTGAGTGGAAATATTACCATTCTAAAGGATACATGAAATGTAAAGGGAACTTTGTTAATGATGTTCAGGATGGAATATGGACTTTTTATGGCCCTGATGGAAAAGTAACAGAGACTAAACAATACTCTAAAGGTAATGAAGTAGACTCGAACACGATTAAAGATACAAAACCTGTTGAAAATAAAAGCAAAAAGACAGCTTCCCCAAAGAAGTAATAGTTGAAATAAAAACTAAAAATTTCATGCCCGTTTCCATTTGGTTATCTTAACCAAGTATAAAATGGAAAAGCAGAATTTTGAACTGGCATCAATATCCCTTATTAAGATTTTTAATTCCGTATGTTCTCGGAATTATTTTTTCAGTGAATATCTATTTTCCGACTTTTACCACAGCATTTTACACAGTAGCTTTATTATTTCTGTTTTTGTTTTTTTTGTTTGGAAAATTCTTAAAACGTAATTATTGGATTATTAATGGGTTGATATTTACCTTATTCGCTTTTTGTTTTGGAATGTACAGAACCACTCAGCATGCTGATGTTTTTAAAGAAAAACATTTTGGAAAATACATTGATTCAAGCAGTACCTGTATCGCTGAAGTCTTAGAACCCATTTCTGAAAAACAGAACTCAGTAAAAGTTACGGTTGGAGTAAAGGGTGTTTTATTTCAAAATCATTGGGTAACAACCGATGGCATTTTGCTGGTATACATAAAGAAAGACACAAATGCCATGGGCTTGCAAAGAGGAGATCACTTGATTTTTAATTCAAAAATTGAGGAAGTCCAAGGACCGATGAACCCGGAAGAGTTTAATTATAAACGATATCTGTTTCGAAAGAACATATATTACCAAAGTTTTGTGAGAAATCAACATTGGAATATCCTAAAAAAGAGGGAAACTGTTTCTTTATTAAATGTAGCGGATCAGGCCAGAGATAAGCTTCTGGATATATTGAAAAGGAATCAAGTAAACGGGGATGAATTTGCCGTTATTTCTGCACTTTTATTAGGCTATCAAGATAAAATTGATCCTGAAACATTAAAGAACTTTTCAGGTGCGGGTATCGTTCACATTTTGTCGGTTTCAGGATTACATGTAGGCATTATTTTTCTAGTGCTTTCATTTTTATTAAAGTCCCTAAATAAAGTAAAACATGGGAGTAGAATAAAATTTGTAATCATCATTTCTTTTATATGGTTTTATACGCTGATTACAGGCATGGCTCCCTGTGTTTTAAGAGCTTCTTTAATGTTTAGCATCATGCTGACAGTGGAAATATTTTATCGAAAAGCGACTATTTACCAGTCTATAATTCTTTCTATGTCTATCTTGCTGGTAATCAATCCATTTTTTCTGTATGATACCGGCTTTGAGCTTTCTTATCTGGCTGTATTGGGTATTGTTATCTTCCAGAAAAGCATTGCATCCATTTATATCCCGAAAAACAAAATAATGAAAATGGGATGGGATTTAATTTCGGTTTCAATTGCTGCTCAATTAGCAACTATCCCCCTAACTTTATTTTATTTTCATCAATTTCCCGTGTATTTTATAATTGCAAATTTAATAGCCATTCCTCTAACCAATCTTCTTATGTTATTGGCTATCTTGGTAATGGTGTTTTCACCAATAAATATTATTTCCTCTTATTTAGGATGGGTACTTTCGAAAAGCCTTTATGGGTTTAATAAGTTAATTGAGTATATAAATTTATTGCCATATTCAAGTATACAACATATTCATTTCGATGGTTTTGATGCCGTTTTAATTTCTATAATTTTAATACTGCTTTCATTTCTAATTTTGAAAAAAAAATCCTCAATTTACATCGCTTTGTGTTTTTTTGTCTGTAGTTTCATTTTAAAGCAAGCGGTGGAGAAAGCAAGTATTTGTACTCAGAGAAAAATTTCTGTGTATTGCATAAAGAACCACACCGTGCTTGCATTTACATTTGGTAATCAATGCATTGTGTATGCAGATTCTTCTGTAAATGAGAAATCGAATGTATGGATTCAGCATATTGCTAACCACATGACCAAAGAAAGAGTTTCAAACATAAAATTCACTTCTGATTCCGGAAACTGTGGTTATTATGAAAATCAATTCTTTTGTTCAATGGGTAATTGCTTTCAGTTTTTCGATAAAAGAATTTTAGTCTTAGATTCAAATTTATCAAGAAAACAATTTTCAAAGTATTTACATCCTGATATTATGGTAGTTACTCAAAAAGCAAGTTCAAATATTGAGAAGCATATTTTGGGGTACTCTCCAAAATTAGTGGTGTTGGATGCTACTTTGAGTAAATACTCCTCAAAAAAATGGAGTGAAGTATGTCAGAATTTGAATGTAAAATGCTGCGATATTAAACAATCCGGAGCCTTATTGATTGATTTACCTTAAGTTATCTAAGGTCGTTTATTTCTGCTTTAGGAAATTCAGCTTTATTGAATGTGAACTTTTTGTCTTCTAAAACAGCGTTAGGGGTCATCTTATTGACTTTGTAAGCATAAGTGCTTCCATTTTTATCATATACGGTTGAGGAAACAATTTGCATTACTTTTTTGTCAATTTCAAGACGAACTTTATAGTATGAATTCGCTTTAATTGGCGTTAAATCAATGATTTGTAAAATTCTTGCACCATCTTTGGTTTCTTTTATCAGTTTAGGTTTAAAGTTTTTATTATAGTTAGAAAGTAAATTAGCCGGAGAGATGGACTCAGCGTTTTCTTCAAAATTATTGATGGTAACTTCTTCAGCATTTGCAATATAGGTCCATACAGTTTTCCCATCATTGATAATAACCTGGCCGGCCATTTCTAACCTGATTTTTTTACCTTTCATATATAAAGTGCCCTTCTTGCTTTCGTTGGTCTTCGTTTTTGGATTTTGCAAGGTGTAAGTAAATTCAATCTTAAGGGTTGTATACGACTTGTTTTTTGTAGCTATGTTATCTAATATCGCTTTTGCGGATTTGTCGTCAACTTGAGCATGAGAAACAAGATAGCAGCAGATAAAAAGTATGATTGCAATTGTTTTTTTCATTTTCATAGGTGTCAATTATTTCTATATTTTGCTTTGCAAATACTGTTCCAGTTCGAACTCCGTTTTTACTTTCACTTCACGTGCCTTACTTCCTTCGAAAGGCCCAACAATTCCAGCGGATTCTAATTGGTCAATGATTCTGCCTGCACGATTATAGCCTAGTTTTAATTTGCGTTGAAGTAAAGACGTGGATCCTTGTTGGTGCATAACAATGATTCGTGCAGCTTCTTCAAACAATTCATCTTTATTGTTTGGGTCAAATTCTTTGGTCTCTTCCGCACCTTCTTCAGGACAATCAGGCAGAAAGTGCGCAGTTGGGTACCCCCTTTGTGAGCCAATGAATTCTGTAAGAACTTCAATTTCGGGAGTATCAATATAGGCACATTGAATCCGAATCAATTCGTTCCCGGTAGACAGCAGCATGTCGCCACGACCAATGAGTTGGTCTGCTCCCCCTTGATCTAAAATAGTTCTTGAGTCTACTTTTGAAGTAACACGGAAAGCAATTCGGGCAGGAAAATTGGCCTTTATGGTTCCGGTAATGATATTTACAGAAGGACGTTGCGTTGCAATAATCAAATGGATTCCAACAGCTCTTGCAAGCTGTGCTAAACGGGCAATGGGTAATTCCACCTCTTTGCCTGCGGTCATGATTAAGTCAGCAAATTCGTCAATAACTAAAACCAAATAGGGGAGGAAGCGGTGACCTTCGTTTGGGTTAAGTTTACGAGTGATGAATTTGGCATTGTATTCTTTAATATTTCTTACCTGAGCATCTTTGAGCAAATCATATCTTGAGTCCATTTCAATAGTCAAGGACTGCAAAGTTCGAACAACTTTTTTGGTATCGGTAATAATTGCTTCTTCTGTATCAGGAAGTTTAGCTAAATAATGTCTTTCAATTTTAGAATATAAAGTAAGTTCAACCTTTTTAGGGTCAATCATGATAAACTTGAGTTGCGAAGGATGCTTTTTGTAAATCAGCGACGAAATGATGGCATTTAAACCCACTGATTTTCCTTGTCCGGTAGCACCGGCCATTAATAAGTGAGGCATCTTCGCTAAATCATATACAAAAGGTTCATTTTGAATTGTTTTGCCTAGTGCAATCGGTAAATCAAATTTTGAAGAAATGAATTTATCGCTGGTAAGCAAAGTTTTCATTGAAACGATTTGGGGCTTCTGATTTGGAACCTCAATTCCAATAGTCCCTTTTCCTGGAATCGGGGCGATAATTCTAATGCCTAATGCCGATAAACTTAAGGCAATGTCATCTTCCAAGTTTTTGATTTTTGAGATTCTCACTCCCGGAGCAGGCACAATTTCGTATAAAGTAACCGTAGGACCAATAGTTGCTTTGATTTTATCAATTTGAATTTGATAATTATTTAAAGTGTTGATAATCCGATTCTTGTTAGATTCTATTTCTTCGAGACTGACTTCACCATCTGATTCCGGGTGGTTTTCTAATAAATCGGTTGTTGGGAATACATAAGATGAAAGTTCAAGGGTTGGATCGTAAGGAGTATCAATGGTGTAATGCGGAATTTCATTGTTGTTTTCTGAAGAAATATTTTCGTCATCATTAACAAAAGATGAATTTTCTATGGTATTTTCAATTTCAAATTCTACTTTTTGGGTTACTTCTGACGGTTTTGCTACTTTTTCAAATGCGGTAAGATCAACGATATCAAAAGAATCATCTTCAACTACAATAGGTTCCGCTTTAAATGTAGGCTCATTGTCAGTATTGTAAGTGTTTAAGTCTACGTTTAAAAATGATTTTTTGGGAAGTTCGGTTTCCTGTGTATCTTCTTCTTGCGTTTCATCTTCGATTTCTTCTTCATTAACTTCCTCATTCAGCTCTTTTTCTTTCTTTTTAAAGCGGAAAGAAATATTATAAACCAAAATTAGAAAGGAAACCAAGCTAAAAAGTATGAAAATTATGGTTCCAATTTTACCTGCAAATCCAACGAACCAAGTCGAAAGTTGATATCCAAAGACTCCCCCTAAAATAGAATAATCTGTATTTCTAGTGAAATAACCTACCGTAAAACTAATCCATAAACAACAAAATACAAGATACTGGGTTGTTTTCCATAATGGAAGAATAGCTGTTTTCAGGAGTAAATTAACCCCGTAAAGAAAAGATAAAAATACAAACACAAAACTTCCTATTCCAAAAGCTTGTTTGATAAATAATGAGGAAAAAAAGGCCCCAAGCCTCCCCATCCAGTTATGAATTTCAATGTCTGTACTGAATAATATCTTTTTTAATGAAACATCCAGGTTGAATAATTCATCTGTTCCCCACTCGAAATACAAATTGAAAAAGTAAGAAATGAAAGCAAATAATAGAAATATTGAAAAGAGACTTAAAAACAAGCCCATAACTTTTAAAAACTTCTCGTTTAGAAGAAAACGTAACGAAAAATTGAAATTGGATTTCTTTTTAACCTTTTTGGGAGGTTTTAAGTCATCAATGATGTCTTTTTTAGAATCTGATTTAGTTTCTTTAGGCTTTTTAAGCTCGTTTTTTGGCATTTATAATGTTATTTCACTGCAAAAATAAGAATAATGACTGCATAAACAAAAGACAAAAAAAACAGGCTTAGATATTCACCCAAACCTGCTTCTTTATGGTAAGGAAAATTTATTCGTCGTCACTTCCGCCACTGAACATTTTTTGCATTTCTTCCTTAGATATTTCTTTAAAATCGGAGGGAATTAAAAAATCAGTATCAGAGATTTTTCCTTTTTTAACTTCTTTAACGGTGAAAACCGTTTTTATTCCTTTGGTAACGATTTCATATTCTAATCCAAGACCGTTTAACCCATGAAATTGTCCGCCATAGTTCATTTCACTTCCGCCAAACTCATCTGAATACCAAACCGGAATCAAAGTTGCTGTTTCTTCGTCTTTGGCTTTAATGCTTACAATTGCTCTTTTACATACAAATCCGGCAATGGTTTTTGTAGAATCGTTATATTTAATTTCATATTTTGCTTCTGAAATTTCTTTATCAATGTCTTCCGTTTTCTTTTTCATGGCATACTTTTGACCCATCATGTCAATCAAAGTGATAGAAGTTTTGCTTTCGCCATTAGATATTGATATAATTGAAGCTGGACCGTATGAAATTTCAGTCCTTGTTTTGCTTCCCAGAATTTTCATGGTAAGATCTTTCGGTTGCTGAGCAATGGTAGCAGCATCAATATCGCCGGAGTAGGTGATCGAAAATATGATTGAACCATTAAAAGGTTTTCCTTTTTTTTGAGCAAAGCTGGAAGACGTGATAGCAAAGCAAATAATGCTTATAAATAAAATTGTTTTTTTCATTGGTGTTCGATTAAAATTTTAGCAAAAATAATCATTTTATTGTAAGAAAACTTGAGCGAGAATTTATTTATCTTAATAATTCTTAACGTCGATTTGGATTTAATTTTTATTTCTCTATTTTTGTTTATACAAATTTAAAATTAAAAATTATGCCTGTAATTACCATCGAAGGACCCTTTTTATCCCTTGAACAAAAAGAAAGATTGAGCAAGGAAATTAGCCAATTAGCCAGTGATATTATGAAAGTACCACTTGATGCTTATGTTGTCTTTGTTAAAGAGAACCCATATGAAAATATGTCGCAAGGGGGTATATTAATTTCTGAGAAATTGAAAAATCGATAGACTTTAGTTCAATGATAAAAAAAGCTGCTTTGTCAAAGCAGCTTTTTTTATGTATTCAATTGATAGTTATTCTTTTATGATTTTTCTGAATTCGAAAGTTCCTCCGTTTTCAATTTTTAATAAATAGATCCCTTTAACAAAATCAGAAGTCGAAATCGTCAATTTTTCAAGCATTTGATTTTTCAAAATCACTTGACCTAAGGAATTTAATACTTCAAAATGAATGTTTTGGTTATTTCCTTTTAATTCGAGGGTAAGTGTATTTGAAACCGGATTAGGATATACTTGTAAGAATTTCATATTTTCAATGCTTTCTATTCCAACGTTGGTTTGTATGATATTGGAAGGAACAGAACTACAACCATTTATAGTCACAATATCGTAATATCCGCTATTCGTCACAGGAGCAAAAGTTTGACCTGTAGCGCCTAAAATAATTCCGTTTGAATTGTACCATTGATTACCTGTAGTAGCATCTGAATGCAGTATATTGTTGGTTGAAGTAACCGTAGGTGCAGGAGGGGTTACCGGCTGTGGATTGATAACAACACTTGCTGTGGTGTCGGAGGTACACCCTACTGAATTGGTTACCTTAAAATTGTACGATCCACTTGGAATTCCATATAGGGTAGTGCTGCTTCCAAATCCGGTATAATTACCCGGATTGATAATCCAATTTCCGGTTGCTGGCAAACTGTCGAAAACCACGCTGGCAGTCGAATGGGTACAATTTGTTTGTACAATATTGCCAACGGTAGGTTTGGTTGGTAATGGAAGAACTGTTAAAGTAACAGGGTTTGAAGTTGCATTATTGTTGCCGCTGCAATTGGTGATGTAACATCTGTATTGGTAGGCTCCGGCAGCAGTAATTCCGGCAATTGACAAAGCAGATGTTGCTGGGTTTGTATAGGTTGCTCCGGCTGGAGTTCCATTAGTTACATTCCCCCAAGTTGAACCATTGTGATATTGCCATTGATACACAAATGGAGTAGTCCCATTTGCGGAAACAGTCAAATTGGTATTGCCTGAAACTGCACAAATACTGTTATTTGAAGGTTGGCTACCGATGCTAACCGGGGTACAAACCGTATTTACCGTTACCGTTACTGTGAAAGTGGCACCAACACAAGCCCCTGAAGTAGGAGTAACAACATAAGTTGCAGTACCTGTTCCTGTGGCAAGGGTTAAGGTTTGGCTGATGCTGGTTTGATTTGTTGCAGAACTTCCTCCGGTTACTCCGTTGGTGTATGTAGGAGCAGGCCAAGAATAAGTGGTTCCGGAAGGCACTCCGGTTGGATTTACTAAGAAAATTACTCCAGTCATAGTTGTAATTGCCTGATTAGTAACACTGGGTGTTACCGGTTGCGCATTTACAACTGCATTAGCAGATGCCGGAGAGGTACATAAAGTTGAATTAGATACCGTAAAATTATAGGTTCCGGAAGCAAGCCCAGATCGGAAGAGCACACGTCTGAACTCCAGTCACCTGAAGCTATCT
>CAZJBB010000065.1:0-14965 GCA_964543995.1 uncultured Bacteroidales bacterium | reverse complement strand
TCCGATCTCCCAAGATGAAAATAACTCGCTGCGACGGTTGCCAAAACTATAGCCACCAAAGACCCGGGTATTTTATGGGTAATTTTTCCTAAATAGATAGATATCAAAATGGTTCCAACAGCAATAGCTATCGCATACGGATTTACGGTTGAAAAGTGCATAAAATAAGCGACCCATTTTTCAACAAAGTCAGGAGGAACGGTGCCCATTTGCAATCCGAAAAAGTCCTTCATTTGAGACGAAAAAATAATTAGGGCGATGCCGCTGGTGAAGCCAACAATCAATGGATGGGGAATGAATTTTATTACGGAGCCCAAACGAACCAAGCCCATAATAACCAGCATAATACCAGCGAGAAATGTAGCCACAATGAGACCTTCGACCCCAAATTGCTGCACAACACCATACACAATTGCGATAAAAGCACCGGTTGGCCCACCAATTTGAACCCTACTTCCCCCTAAAAACGAAATCAGAAATCCGCCAATTACTCCGGTAATCAAGCCTTTTTCAGGAGAAACCCCGGAGGCAATAGCAAAGGCAATACATAAAGGCAGGGCAACAACACCCACAACAATTCCGGCAATGACATCCTTGTAAAATTGCGCTTTGGTGTATCCTTTAAGAGTGAGAAATAATTTAGGAACGAACATAATATGCAAAGATAGAAAGAAATAAAACAAATCCCTCCATTCAAAATGAGAATTCTTGGGTTGAATTCCTAAGAATCGGAAAAATCAATGGTATAGTAAATTAAACCTCAGTGTTGTTCTGAATCTAAGTTAACAGTTTTTCTTATTATGTTTTTCAATAGCGTCGCTTAGCACCTTCATAAAGGCTTGTGGGTCATCGGGAGTAAAAAGCACCCTGCCGACATTGCCAGAACTCTTGTCTATTACGATATGTTTTTTAAAATTCGCCCAATCGAGCTTTATTGCCGGACGGAAGTCTTTTACATGCAAATCCCCTTTTAATAAACCCTTAATTTCCGATTCGGAAAGTGAAGCCTTCTCAATTTGATCAAAACCAATGGATATCATTCCAAAAAGGGAATCCAACTCAATTCGGTCTTCAAAAATTCTATACTCCTGCCAAAGACTTTTGGCTGTGCATTTTGAGGTGTAAATAGCTTCTTTCATTGCAATATTTTTATTTTAAAGGTTGAAACTCTAAGAATCTCCATCCCAAAATTACTTCTAATTGAATTGATTTTACCATAAAAACGAAATATTATTCTTTTGAATTATGACTTCATTGGCTCTTGTCTGTCAAAAACCCCTAATCCGAAAGCCTCAACTCTTATGTCGAAAAAAATTAGAGAATGGAACCATTGGAAAAACTTTCCTTCCTTTTCCTTTAAGAATTTGCAATATATTGTTACCTTTGTGTGTGTCAATCATTTAAAACAATTCATGAAGAACTTTGTCTTTTTGCTGATTGTTTTTTTCGTTTGTATGATTACTTCAAATACTCCGGCACAAACCCCCACTTTTAAGTGGTCGTTTGATACTCATGATGCCTCATTTGGCCAAACAGCAGCGGCCGATATTGATAAAGACGGAAAATTAGAACTCGTTTTCGGGTGTTACCGAAACGACAGTTGTGTGTATGCCATCAATGCAGAAAACGGAACCCTGCTTTGGAAATACAATACACATCCTGCTGGTTATGAAGGATGTAACGATGTGGCTCCCATCATTTATGATATTGACCATGACGATACTTTAGAAGTTATTGTACCCAGCTCTTGCAACCCCATTACTTTTTGCTTTAACGGAATGACCGGAGCGCTAAAATGGCAAACCATTACCTTTGGAAGTGATTCGCCTCCTACCATTGCCGATATTGATAACGATGGCAAACTTGAAATCCTTCATGGGGAATTCGGGGGGTATGTTATCTGCATAAATGGCGAAAATGGTTCGATTAAATGGAATATTCCTGTAGATGTTTCCACTGCTAACACACGAATTAATACAGCCCCAACCATTGTCGATTTGAATAACGATGGTCAACTGGATTTTGTGGTTTGCAGTTGGAAAGGCGATACCAATAAAATTTTTGCATTTCGAGGTAACGATCATGTGCTCTTATGGTCTCACCCTATTAACGATTGGGTATATCACGGCACTGCGGTTTCTGATCTGGATCATGACGGCAAACCTGAATTGGTCATCGGTGATTATAGCGGGAAACTCTATGTATTAAATGGAGAAGATGGCAGTGAAGCTTGGACGTATACATATAATTCCTCTTACTATATTGGCTCACCGGCTTCTATTGCCGATTTGGACGGGGATGGGAATTGTGAAATCGTGATTTCCGCTTGGTATAAAATTATTGCACTGCGTCATGACAGCACCGTATTTTGGGAATATTCTATTCCCAATTATCCAAGTGCATTCAGGGGCGTAGTTTTGGCGGATATTGATAATGATGATTTGCCCGATGCCATTTTTGGAACCGATAATGGGATGGTGATTGCCCTGAAAGGTACCACCGGAGACACCCTTTGGACCCTCAATTTGGCTGCACTGTATGGAAATACCTTTGAAATTGACAATGCACCCATCATTGCCGATTTCGATCATGACGGAAATTTAGACATGTTTATTATTGGAGGGCATGCAGAGTATCCAAATTTTCCGTTGGATTATGGAAGAGGATATGCCTTTTCTATTGGACCGGGTAAAGGACCGGATTGGTTGATGTTTCAGCACGATCAATACCGTCAATCTTCACTTTGTGGTTTCACTCCTGCAACAGTGCCATTCGAATCTAATATAGAACCGAATATTCAAGTGTTTCCAAATCCATCCAATACTGCAGTCACCATTCAGTTTCCGAATCCTGACAGCAAAACTTTTAACGTTCAAATATTCAATGCCTTGGGTGAATCTGTGCTCAAAATAGATGCAGTTAGCAATAATCAAATTACAATTGAAAAAAACGTACTTTCGAAGGGTATGTTTTTCTTTCAGTTAAGAAATAGTCGCCAAATGATTAGTCAAGCTAAATTTATTATACAATAGGAGGATTTCTAATGAAAAAAATCATCATCGCCCTTATTATTTGTTGTGCATGCTTTCCCATAAACAAAGCCAAGTCACAAACCTCAACCTATTTGATTCTTACAACCATAAGCGATACCACAGATGGGTATTATCAAGCGGTTCGATTGTTACGGGATTATCGAAATGCTCAGGTAGTGCAGTTCGATCCGAATAACGTCATTGCGCTGCATCCGATTCTTTCGGGCATTGCGCCACGGTATGTGGCCTTGGTGATGCGTCCCGCTGAAATTTATATCAATTTCGTCCGACAATTTCTGGTTTTAAGTACCCAAATGGACGACGACCCCTTTAGCGATTTTTCATACGGTTTCATCACAGGAGCAACGGCACAGGATGCGGTGAATTTTGTCAGCAAAATCATTTATGCCGACACCCATAACATTCAGAACTATCCCTTAAATGTTGGTGGTTATGCCGCTTCATCTTTAAATATGGTGTATCCGGGAGCAAGTGGTTATATGGCGTACCTAAATCCTCCGGTGGCCAACAGTATTTACATGGAAACCAACAATTCCAATATCGGTCACGACTTTTTTATTACCAATAAAGCTTATATGGCCAATAATAAAATCCTCGACATTGGTTATAACGGCGATCCTCACATGCTTTGGCTTTTCGAAGGTGGAAACTCCAATCCGGTGCCGCCGATTTGGAACTATGATTCCTCTTTAATTGAAAATCCAGCTTATGCCCGCGCCGGTTTAAGCAGTTTTGACATGGCCACCTTGAACTTATACCCTGCAGTAGCTTTTAATGGGGCATGCCATTCGGGAGAAGCAAAAAAAGTACTGGTAGAAGGCGATATTGCAGCCACTTTTGGGAACACTCAAGGACTTGCTCAATTTTACACCATGAGCGATACCTTCAGCTTTGCACTTTCTATTCTTAAAACAGGAATTACCGGATACTTTGCTCCCTGTGGTGCGAATAATGCCAACGATCAGGGTGAAGATGTGTATAATGCCTTTTTGTATCACGAACCCTTGGGCGATATCCACAAAAGATCCAATGATGGTGTGGTCATGGGATTTTTAGGTAACACACCCAATCTTAAAATTTATGCACAAGGGAGTGCAGATAATGGCTGTGATGTCTTAACTTCCGGCACTTTCGATCCAAACGTTTGGTCCGGTGCATGTTATATGTTGGGAGGGAAAGCCAATCGAATTTATTTCGGGGATCCTGCCTATAATCCATACATTAACAACCATTCCGATTCTTTAAATATCACGAAAGTGGCTTTGGATTCTATAAACTCAAGCACCCTGGACATACGCATGTCGTTTAATAAACCGGATGGGTATTGGCCGGTTTGGGATAAGTTCCATTTCAGCAATACCCGTATCTATTTGCCGGTAGAATTGCCTGCTTATTGCGGAAGCCTTACTTCGTTTAATGTTATCGATTCTTCGGGGCCCTATAATCTTGTAATTCATGCTATTGAGCATTTTTGCGGAAAAACATTGCTTCATATTGAGGTGGACATTCCCAACGATATGTATGCAGCCATAAGCTATAACATCAAGTTCCGGATTCACTTTTTACCGGTGGGAGTGCATGATATTCAAGCGGAAATTCCTATCCTAGATATCTTTCCAAATCCTTCCAAAACCCTCTGTACCATAACATTTAACAACCCCCATCAAAAACTACAGTCCTTATATATATACAACGTGAATGGACAATTGCTAAAAAGCCTAAAAGATTTTAGCGGTAACAAAATCCAGATAGACAATTCGGATTTAAAAAGCGGGATCTACTTTGCACGCTTACAAAACGAAATGGGTATGAGCAGGAATGCTAAATTTGTTGTAGAGCATTGATGTTGAGGGTTACGCGTTCTTTGCATTGGCAAAAATAACACCATAATCAATAAGGCTAAATAATGCATGGCTAAAACAGATGATGAATTTCATAATTCAATTTCAAATTCATATTTAAATGAGGACTTTAAAAAGTGTATTTCGATATGGGAGGGAAGTAACCAAATAAAATTCAACGAATTACGAGAAGAGGATATCCTATTACTAGAAATGGTATCAAATTCGTATATTGAAGAACAGTATTTTTATAAAGCTCGTAAATTGCTAAATATCTTAATCAAAAAAGCAAAAAAAGATATAGAAAAGAATATGGATAAATATGATTTTTACTTACTTCAGAAATCAGAAATTTTCCGTAAAGAAAACAAACTGTATTTAGAGTATCTTGTTCTTGCAGAGCGTGAAAAATTAAATTATGAACCTAACTTCATGGAATATATTACTGCCTATGAGAAATATTTTTCAAAAAGAATTGTAGATCCTATATTCGTTCTAATTCCAATAATTATCTATCTGTTTTTAATATTCAATGAAACCTACTTACACTTCATTATTTTACCCAGAACCATTTATTTTTCAATTTTGATTTCCGGGTTAATTTATTTCCTTTTTGGATTATTTTTCAGAAAACTATTTGAAAAATTCATTTTTTATCTTTTAAAAAAATGCACCCTGGTTTTTCGTTTTTAAACACTTCCAAAAATTTCGCTCCTCCCTTATCTTCTTATCCAACAAAACAAATGCTTTAGCAGGGATTTTTCGTAGACAATTTGAGGGCGAAAGAAGAAATTCTATTTGCTATAATCACCTCAATTTCCGCAAACCGCTTGCGGAAATCAGTCCATTTGTGTTATGAAAAGATTAAAATGCTTTGAATTTCTTTATCCTAAAGCTATTGAAGGAATGTGCTTTATTGGTTTATTCGAAATACAAAAAAAGCGGTTTCTTTCGGAACCGCTTTGAATTAAGATTTTTATACGTACTATTCTTCGTCTTTTTCTTGTTCTTCGTATGCTTTAAGTAAAGCGGTTTGAACATCGGAGGGAACTTGAACATATTCTGCATATTTCATTCCGTAAGTTGCACGTCCACTGGTAATTGAACTTAAGGAAGTAGAGTATTTATTCATTTCTGCTAAAGGAACTCTGGCTCTAATTTTTTGGAAGTTTCCTTCGCTATCCATACCCATCACCACCGCACGACGTCCTTGTAAATCTGTCATTACATCGCCCATTCTTTCAGAAGGAACAAAAACTTCAACATCGTATATCGGTTCAAGAATTTTTGGACCGGCATTTTTAAAAGCTTCTCTAAAGGCATTACGTCCGGCAAGTTTAAAAGAAATTTCGTTTGAATCAACCGGGTGCATTTTACCATCATAAATATTTACAACAATGTCTCTGGCATAAGAACCGGTAAGTGGACCTTCTTCGATTTTTTCCATGATCCCTTTTAAGATAGCAGGTAAGAAACGAGCGTCAATAGCACCCCCAACAATACAATTGTTAAATACTAATTTTCCGCCCCAAGCCAATTCATGTTCTTCTGTACCGCGAATTGGAAATTCCTTTTGTGGAGTCATGCTGGGTGTATAAGGCTCAACCATCATGTGAACTTCACCAAATTGACCAGCACCACCTGATTGTTTTTTATGGCGATACATGGATTTTGCAGACTTGGTAATTGTTTCTCTATATGGGATTTTAGGTGCAAAAAACTCAACTTCAATTTTATTGAGTTTTTCCATGTGCCAACGTACAATATTTAAATGCAATTCGCCTTGGCCTTGTATGATTATTTGTTTTAATTCCTTAGAATATTCAACCAATAAAGTCTTATCCACCTTGTGCATTTCAGAAAGAATACTTCCCAATTTTTCATCGTCTGAGGAATTCTTTGCTTTCACTGCCACCCTATATTTTGGTTCAGGAAAATGAATAGGCTCAACAACATCACTTGGGTTTTTCAGAGAGTTTAAAGTGTTATTGGTGTTGGTAGATTTCAACTTAATAGTCGATGCAATATCTCCGGCTACCACTTTTTCAATTTTCTCACGATTCTTGCCATAAGAAACAAAAAGTTGTGAGATTCTTTCTTTATTTGAATTTTCTGAATTCACCATATCCATACCTTCGGTTATTTCCCCTGAGTAAACTTTAAAGTAAGATACTTCTCCCAAATGCGACTCAATGGATGTTTTAAAGATTAGGGCAGAAGCAGGATCCGAAGCATTACATTTTAATTCTTTGCCTTCAGTGGTTTTAGTGAAAGGAACTTCGTTGGGTGCAGGAACTGAGGATACTATGAATTCCAACAAACGACTGATGCCTATATCCGTTTTTGCTGAAGTACAGAAAACAGGGAACATGCCTCTATTGGTTACTCCAAGCTTAATGCCTTTTTGCAATTCTTCTTCGGTTAAGGTTCCTTTGTCAAAAAAGGTTTCCATTAAAGTTTCATCATTTTCGGCTGCATTTTCAACAAGGGTTGCAAATAATTCATCCGCTTTATCTTTTTCAGCATCCGGAATATCCAATACTTCCATTTTTCCGGTACCTGCCTGAAATTTAATCATTTTCATTTTAAGTAAATCGATAACGGCATTAAAACCGGCGCCGGCATTTACAGGATACTGTGTAATGGTAACTCCCGATCCAAAAGTGGCTTTCAATTGACGAATGGTTTCGTCGAAATTGGCTTTTTCGTGTTCTAATTGATTGAGAACTAAAACTATGGGTGTTCCAAGTTTTTGGGTTAAACGAGCTGTAATTTCAGTTCCTACTTCTACACCATTTTGAGCATTCACAACCATTAAAGCCGTTTCACTCACCTTTAGTGCGGAGTATACTTCTCCAATAAAGTCATCGAAACCCGGTGTATCAATAATATTAATTTTATGACCTGCAAATTCTGAATATAATACTGTTGAGTAAACTGAATTTTGTCTTTCAATTTCTATTTCTCTATAATCGGAAAGGGTATTTTTATCTTCAATGCTTCCTTTTCTATTAATGATACCACTCTGAAACACCATTGCTTCAGCAAGAGTCGTTTTCCCTGATTTAGCACCCCCTATCAACGCGATGTTTCTGATTTGATTTGTTTGATATACCTTCATTTTATTGTGATTGAATTTGTTTCTATTAAAGAAATTTGAGTCGCAAAAATATAAAATTCTACTTAATAATCAAATTAGGGTATTAAATTCGTGGGGAATAACCCTAATAACCCAAAATCATCATTTGCTTTCTTAGAACCTTAAGCAAAGTTAAAAGAAATGGATCTGAAAATAAAATTCGTTTGCCCTATTTATTTTAGGATAATTCTTTTGGTGATGATATTTTCATTCGAGAAAATTCGTAAAAAACAAATACCATGCTGAAAACCACTTAAATCCAACTTCATGGTTTTCTGCTGTGAAGCAAGGTTTGTTTCTAAAAGAATTCGGCCAAGCACATCACATATTTGAATTTTTTCTATAGTAGCGTTCTGAAAATCAATATACAATAGCCCATCGGTAGGATTTGGATACACCAAAAACCCGGAAGACGTTGGCTCATCAACACCCACCCCTGAAACGCTAACCAAGTTATTGATGGTCTTTGTTCCGCATTTGTTAAAGGAGGTAAGCGTTACAGAATAAGTCCCCCCTTGAGCATAAGTATGAGAAGGATTAAACATAGAAGAGAAAGTTCCATCGCCAAAATCCCATTGGTACATGGGAGTACCGGTAGAAGTGTTATTAAAATTAGCCGTTAAAAAGTTTGTGGTCCAAGAAAAAGAAGCGGTAGGCGATTGCGCAATGACCGCTGAAACCGGAATTCTGGCACTCTGGCAATCGGTTGACTTTACTTCCCAGTCATAGAAATAGTAATAATAATTCAGTGGTGTGGTTGCAGCACTTGAACCGGTAATGGAAACCAAGTTCGATATCTGATATGGGTAAGCCATTCCGGTGGTGGAAGTACTACGATATAATCCTGGGGTAAGGGGTCCTGCCAATCGATAAGCCGTACCGGCAGGAATTGAGAAGTTCAAGGTAACCCGACTGTTTCCTGCCGGAAGATTTACTGTAGCAGAGGTAATGACGGTACCGGCAGAATTCATTAAAGTAATAACTCGACTGCCAGCGGTTTGAGCATTCATTAACACAGACTTCAAGGTTATGGGTGCCAAACAATCAAAGATCAAATACTGAACTGTACTCGCTGTATAAAAAGCGCCATTGGTTGAATCATTGGTTTCACCCACTTTTTGTAAGGGTGAAGCAATAAGATTTTCGACATAATAAGTAGCGGTATTCGAAAGAACCGGTGTGTTATAATTCGTTCCTGTATTTACTAAGTTTCCACCGCTAGGAGCATCATACCAATTTAATATACCATTTCCTGATGCATGCAATGACATAGTGCCCGGCGAACAAAGGGTATCGGGTTGTACAACCGGAAGGGCGGCACCCACTTTTACTGAATTAGGAAAAGTAAAAGTCTGTGTGCCACAAATTCCTGCAGAAGCCGTTAGGGTAACGGTATAATTTCCTAAAGCTGTGTAAACATGAGTTGGAGAAGTGGCTGAACTTGAGGTTCCATCACCAAAATCCCAGTTATAAGTCAGGGCATTTTGACTTACATTTGTAAAGCTTACATTTGCAGGTTGTTGACAAAAATTAGTATCCTGTGTAAAGAAACTACTCACCAAAGGCAAATTGGACACGGAAAAATATTTGGTTAACGAATCATTTGTTGGATTTCCATCAATACCTCCATTGGGCGATTGAACCTTTGTAAAATAAGTATGACTTCCGGCTTGTAAAGCAAAAGCAGGTAGGCTCACAGTATCGGATTGATAGGTAGATAAATTCCCAATCCAATTCATTGTACTTAAGCTTTGATTGTCTAATTTATACTGAATTGTTGCCGTAGTAAGTGAATTTATACCTAAATTTCGGATGACCACTTTGGGCGTAATATTCAAATTAGCACAATTGTAATTGGATGCCGGAGCAATAATGGTATTTATTTGAGCATCCAAAGAAACGGACACATTATTGATTTCTAAGGTGCCGATATATGGCGAATAATTTTGTTTGGTAACAACAACGTCCGCAGTATCAGGGGAAGTAAAAGCCGGAAAAGAAAGTATAGCAACCCCTAAGGAATCGGATAATTTTGCATCCAATAGGTTGTTATGAATTGAAATAGCAACATAAGCGTAGGGTTGGGTGGTTACAGTGAGGGTATTGGTTCCAACCGTAACAGGGTTGTTGTAAGTTGCAATTAAAGCGTTGGGGAATCCGAAGTATGTCATAACTGAAGGATCACCCATGAGTTGGTACATTTCCCAATAATATTTTTTCATGGTGGAAGTGCTTTGCTGCACGGCTAAGTTTCCTGCATAAATCATTTGGTAGTTGGTATAAAACCATTCTGTTTTTGGAATTCCGGTATCATGAAACATCCTATCGTAACCACCTAAATTTGCCGCATCGTACGTTGGATTTGCGACTATGCTGCTTCTAGCGCCAACACCCCAATAATAATCTTCGTCCCAATAAGAATAATCTGAGCCGCCAATATAACCCACAGCACCTTTATTAGGCGTTCTGAGCATGGTTTCACCAAAACATGCGGCATCGTCGAACTTGTTCGATTGACAACAATTGCCAACCAACAATCCATATTTATGGTTGTTGGTCATGGAAGCAATATCGCTGGTTTGAAAACTGGGGTCTGCCCAACCGGTGGTGCTGCAATGCGCAGTATAATTTGCATACCCAACGCCTTTTCCGATATCAGCCCTAATTAAAGCATCGGTAGCCGAGTTATCGGTTTGAGGCCATAAATAGGTTTTAGAAACAATGCTATGGGCCGCATTGAAATAATTATTCGTGCCATAATTAATTTGTCCGTTGGCATAGGTTGGAGAATTACCGCCTGAACCGGTAACATCCACCCCGGCAACCATTACAACGGTATCTAAATAGGAAGGCGAGGGCATGGTAAATTGCTCGTATTCTAAGGTTTTGTCAATTTGAGGGGTCAATTGGGCAACGGTGGTTGCTGAAAATCTACCAAAATACATATCAGGAATATTATCTGTAGCCCCATCAAAAGTAGTGTAATACAAATCTGTAACATGTGTGCCGGTTGAAGTACCATTAAAAGTGGGAATTTGAGCAACATCTCCAACAAATAAAACAAAAGTCGGGGCAGGATTGGTTGCGGTCCCGGCAGTGTATAATCCTTGTAAATAGGCTTTAATGCTTGTGGTGGTGGTTCCAACAGCGGCATTATTGGTGTATGCTTCAATTACTGTAAATCCTTTTCGGGTTTTCCATTGGATAAATGGCTGTAAACTTGACTGAAACATAGGGTCTGAGACAATTACATATTTTACAGGATACTTGGTAATGAGATCTTTAGCTTGAGGGGCAATATAATTAATCATGGAATGATAAACCGACTCAAAATACACTGAATATGATTTTTGTTTAATTTGATTCGTGGTTATAAGATCGGCATTCAGGAACTTCACTTCAAATTTTATGTTTTTATAAACTTTCAAAATATGCAAAGCCGGGTTGTATTTAAAAGGAGAAATTAAAATGGACCCCATTTGAACTCCACGAGCGGTTCCCACCTTTTCAATACTGATCAAATCATTCTCATTGAATGCATCCGTGTTATAATAAGTTTCGTTATATTGAAATACTACATTCTCCGGTTGGGTGTTTTTTGAAACCGGCGGTTGTGCAGGAATAATTTTATCCATGATTCCTAAATTTGAAAGCGGAATGGTTTCAATATCGTAGCTAATGATATTAATTTGAGGAGTGGCACCATAAGGAATCTCTATTAATTCGTTTTTTACCGGTAAAGATGGCTTTCCATAAGAATTTCCTGAGGCATAACCAGGGCAAACCAATTGACTAAAAGTGCCTCTAGAAGTATTTACCGAAATAAAATGATATTCAGTAAGATAATTGGTGGCATTAAACTGAGTGGGTTGGTTATCAGTTAATACTAAGGAATTCTTGGAAATAAGATTGGATTTGTTTGGGTTTCCTGCAATCAGCAATGTGCAAACAAAATACAGCAAAATGGTAAATGCTTTTTTCATGATAATTGGTTTTGCTAAATCGATAAAATGATTTTTAATAAAGGCTCAAATATACTAAAATTTATATTTTTATAACAATATTTATCAAAACTTTTAAATACAATGTTTGTTTTAAAGCATACTTTTGTAGTTACACACTCTTTACATTCTTAGTATGATGAATTCTCCTTCGCAATTATCCATCTCCTCTTCATTAATAAAGCGCTTTGAAAACAAAGAACAGCCGTATTTTAAAAAAATAAACCTGAACATTAAAGAGTTCAATACTTTGCTTTTAATCGAACCCGAATTAGCACTAATATACTCTCGGCGAATTATTATTGAAATCTTACAAATCATTAGCTGCCATAATGAAACCGGCCATACCAATTTTAATTTGATTGAACTCATTGAACTTTGCTACCAAAAGTCTTTGATAAACGAGAAAATAAAAAACGCTTTAGAAGAAATGCATGGGATCAGTGAAATTGCTTTTTCAATGCATCAATTTCCTATTGGATATACTTCTGAAAAAAAAATACATCAGGATGAGATTGTGTGCTATTTGAAATCTTTTAGTTTGCTTTTACTTTGGTTTCTTAAGCATAATAAAACATCAGCCTTACAAGAAGGCACCTATTATAATTTGGCACCGGAACTGATGAAACCCTTGCATTTTTCTCAAATATGTGAACTGGAGAAAAAATACCCCCCACAATTCCGAACCTCATCCGATACCATTAACACTTGGCATAAACACAATCCAAATATTTATACTGTTATTACGGATTTAAAAAAAAGAAATGTAATCGGCTTAATTGAGGCCTTACCTTTAAGTGCTGAATATTCAGATAAACTTTACCGAAGCGAGCTGAACGACACTGAAATACCCACAGGAGCCATTGTGCAATTTAATAAGCCCGCTGTGTTAAAGCTGTATATATCTTCAGTTATAATTGATGCGTTCTATTATAACAGCGACATTTTTGTTTTTATGTTTGATGCTTTTTTAAAAAAGCTGCTTATGCTTGCCAGAAAAGGAATTTACTTTTCGGAAGTGTTTGCTGATATCATTAACCCTCAAGGGCGTAAAATTGCTCGCTATTGGGAAATGGAACAGGTTTGCGAGACTTTGCACGGTTCTGCCATATATAAGCTTACTTTATTGCCACCGTCCTTGGAAGAATTGCTGCATATAACTGATCACAAAACCGCTGAAAGCCTGAACTTTTATTACCAAAGAAAGTTCAAAGAGCTTCAGGAAATTTTCGAAATCATTCTGTAAGCAGATTATTTTTACTTTTGCCCTTCAATAAAATCATCAAATATGACTTTAATTCAACATGTTGAAACCTTTTCTCTCATAAAGGCAGTTATCATTGCCATTGTTGAGGGAATTACTGAATTTTTGCCAATTTCTTCCACTGCCCACATGGCATTTGCTGCCAAATTTCTCGGAATTAGTGAAAGTGATGCATTTAAAAACTTATTTATTGAAAGCATTCAATTTGGTGCCATTATTTCTGTGGTGGTGTTGTACTGGAGAAAGTTTTTCGATTTCAAGAAAATTAATTTTTATTATAAACTCATAGTAGCATTCATTCCTGCAGCCATAGTCGGAATTTTATTAAAAAAACATATCGAAGAGTTTTTAAGCAATACCATGGCTATTGCCGCTATTATGTTTTTAGGCGGAATTTTGCTTCTCTTTGTAGATAAATGGTTTAATAAACCTGAAATTGAGGAGCTTGACCAAGTGAACTATAAAAAGTCATTTTCCATCGGTATATTTCAAATTTTAGCAATCCTCTTGCCCGGTTTTAGCAGAAGTGCAGCCACCATTATTGGAGGGATGCAACAAAAGCTAACCCGAAAATTAGCTGCGGAATTTTCTTTCTATTTAGCCGTTCCAACCTTAGCCGGCGCTTTTGCAAAAAGTATTTGGGATACCTATAAGGAACAACCCGCGCTTTTAAATTCATCTAATATTCAGTTGATTGCAATTGGGAATGTGATTGCTTTCGTTATTGCCATGATTGCTATTAAAGCTTTTATTGGCTTTTTAACCAAATATGGGTTTAAGGTTTTTGGATATTATCGCATTATTTTAGGGGCAACCATATTGATATTACTTGCGTTGGGTTACGATTTAAGCATGCTAAAATAGTGAACTTCCAGGAAGGCGAAATTTTAATATTCGATAAGCCCTTAGGTTGGACTTCATTTGACGTGGTTAATAAAATCCGTGCTTTTTTAAAGTACAATGCAAATATTCCAAAGTTGAAAGTAGGGCATGCCGGCACGCTCGACCCATTGGCCACCGGAGTGCTCATTCTGTGTACAGGCAAATTTACCAAACGCATTGAGGAATTTCAAGCTTTTGAAAAAGAATATACCGGTACTTTTACTTTAGGGGCTACCACTCCATGCTTTGACATGGAAAAGGAAATAGATCAATATTTTGATACTGCTCATATAACCCCCGAGAAAATTATTGAGGCCGTAAAAAAATTCACGGGTCATATTTCCCAAATACCCCCTGTTTTTTCGGCGGTTAAAATTGATGGCAAAAGAGCTTATGATTATGCCCGAAGTGATCAAGAAGTAATTATTCAGCCAAAGCAAATTTTTATTCGTGAATTCGAAATTACAGAAATTTCCATGCCTGAAGTGCATTTTAGAATTGTTTGCAGCAAAGGGACTTACATCCGATCCATTGCCAGGGATTTGGGAAAAGAGCTTCAATCCGGGGCTTATTTGTCGAAACTTTGCAGAACCCGAATTGGTGATTTTGGCATTGAAAATGCAATTTCTATCGATTCTTTTAAAGAATCCGTTTTAGCCGATATTAAGTTAGATTAAAGCTGGTTTTCGTTCCTTGAAAGTGTGCAAAAGATTAATTTCTTGATAAATACTGAATAAAATTTAATTTAATTAGTTGTTTTAAAGAATTTTTATAACTTTGCACTC
>CAZJBB010000064.1:13703-15239 GCA_964543995.1 uncultured Bacteroidales bacterium | reverse complement strand
CTAAAGCGGTATGATTAAGCTTATGGATGCTCCCTGCAAGCATTGCATATACTTCCTGTAAGCACAAAACGAACGACTTGCAGGCAGTTGAGGTGCCGCCTGCAGGTCGTTGGGGGAGTGCCTGCATATTGCATACGTACCTTTGAGGGTTCGTAAGCAAAGTGTTTACAGGGAGTATTTTTATCAATGGAGTGGGGTTTTTAATTAGGTGGTAGGATTTTGAGCAGGTGCCGTAGGCAAGGTATCCACTGCCGGCATGCTTTTGTGGGGCCATTGCTTTTTAAGGTCGTTATATATTACCGATATACCGGGTACATTTTGCTTAGAAAGCATTTTGGTGCTGCGATACACAGAAATAACGTTGTTGTACAAATCCCACCCAATCACCTTGTGGGTGTCTTCGAGTTTTTCGGTGATAATGCTGAGGCGTTTAAGCAAGGGTCGATGACCTTGCGAGCGGCAACATCCTTCATCATTTCTTCTTTGTCCACATAAAAGGGAACAATTTCGGGTTTTTGCTCACTGTAGGTGAGGGCTTTTACTACGAAGTTTTCGGTGCCGTCGCCCAACTTGCCGTAATGTTGCCTTTGTTGAGCGGTAAGGTTGAGTACTTTACCTTCTAAAATGCTCTCGATTTTGTTTAAAGCATCGTTCATTTGGTTTACTTCATCATCAGTAAAACTGATGGAAATTTCATTGTCAAGTGCCATAGTAATAAGTGTTTGGTTTATAAATATGAATTAAGTGAATAATGAATTTTCTGGTTTTTGACCCCAATAGGGGAGAAGCGCACTGAAAGTGGGTTAACGGTATGTTTTGCTGTGAAATTAAGTCTTCTAACTTCTTCTGTCTTCCGACTTCTTTTCTGACCCCTCTCGGTCTCCCCTGATAGGGGAGAAGCGCACTGAAAGCGGATTATCGGTATGTTTTACTGTGAAATTAAGACTTCTTCTTCTGTCTTCTGTCTTCCGTCTTCCGTCTTCGGTCTCCGGTCTCCGGTCCTCTCTCTCTCTCTCTCTCTCTCTCTCTCTCTCTCTACAAAAGCAATGGTTTTGGAGTTTTGAAATGAAATTTGATTAGGAGTGGACATATTGATGTTTTTCTTTCTGTAGCAAATATGCAAATAATTCTTTAACGTTAAGATTATTTAACAAAATAAATTTAATGAATAATGGAGAATTAATATTGAATAATTGGAAATCAAAGGGTTAAGGAAAGAAGTAGGGGGACGGGAAGGTGTATGAAGTGGAAAGTAAAAAGTGGAAAGTAAAAAGTAAAAAGTAAAAAGTGGAAGGTGAAAAGTGAAAAAAGTTGAAAGTAAACTGAGGTACGTGAAGAAAAGGCAGGTTTTACTTTAGTACATCTAATAACTCCTTACTTAGATCGACAATAAAAAGTAAAGATAAGATGTTGTTATAAAACATGCTGAAAAGCTTGTGCAGCGGGCTCCTTCCATTTCAGGGGAGGCTGGGCGGGAAAAGACGGAAGCTGGAAGACAGAAGACGGAAGAATGAAAAAAAAATCACTGAACCAGCA
>CAZJBB010000064.1:0-13603 GCA_964543995.1 uncultured Bacteroidales bacterium | reverse complement strand
AAGTTTAACACAAAGTTCGCAGAAAAATAAATGGATAACATGTGTTCAAAGTGCTCCTCCCCTAGCAGGGGAGGCTGGGTGGGGTCGGAAGAATACGGAAGCTTGAAGACCGAAGACGTAAGAATGAAAAAAAATCACTGAACCAGCAAAGTTTAACACAAAGTTCGCAGAAAAATAAATGGATAACATGTGTTCAAAGTGCTACTCCCCTTGCAGGGGAGGCTGGGCGGGGTGGGGAAAAGACGGAAGCTTAAAAGCCGAAAAGGAAAATTCTCTCTGAACTCCACAAATGATATTGCAGATACCGCTGAGACTCTATTAACCAATAACTTCTTCTCAAAGAAGGAAGTCGGAAATGAGAATGTCTATACCTCAAAAGCTTGGCCATTTATGCAAAAAAATGCACTAAATTATCTATCCAACAAAGCTAAACCAATTGCTATCCGTTTCATAATCAGTAATTAACAAACTTGAATTCGAACTTTGGTAAACGGATAGAAGTGAAGCTATTTCTTGCTTGAGTATATCTATGGCGTTTTCTATCAAGTCTTTTCGAAATCCTTTTTCTGCCAAATACATTACATGATCCATACTTACAATTCTGCTCATAAGTTTGCCAAATTCAACTAATTTTCGCTGAGATGCGTTTGTAGGAATTTCAAAATGTAAATTTGCTTTCAAAAGCGGTGACAAACGAGGGCAATATTTAGATAGGAAGTCGCTTAACATGCGTTGTTTGGCTGATTTCATCAGTTTAAAAACAGAGTTTGAAATTTGATGGTATAAAATATCGTTCGATCCCTCGAATATTTGAAATGGACGGCTGTCCACCAATGATCTTCCTGCAAAGTGATTAATTCGATATCCTTTAGCTCCAACCATTTGCAATAAGCTTTGGGCCGATTCATGCATCAAGTCAGAAGTAACTGTTTTAATAATATTGGCTTCAAGACCGTGATTCGATAAATCGTTTTCTAAATCGGCAATTTCAACCGATTGTAAGCAAAAGGCAGAACAAATGGTGTAATTGGCTTGCAATCGTGAAAGTCGGTTTTGAATTTGGTCGTAATGAAAGAGATTTTTGTTGCTTACGCTTCTTGTTTGAGCATGTTGTATGGCTTCATCAAGGATTCTTTTTATAAATCCTAAACCCATCCCGGGAAATTGAAACCGACTTCTATGCAATAAATCCAGCAGCATTTGAATCCCATTGGTATGAGGAACAAGCTTTTGTGACGAAGGAATCTGTACGTCAACCAGGTTCCTTCCATAGGTAATTTGGTAGAGACCCAAGTTTTCAAAATATTCTTCTACTTCAATATGCTGTTGGGGTGCTGCAACATCGCAAACAAACAAATCAATATCCCTCAGCAATTTCCCTGATTCTGCTTTTTTACGAGCGGTAAGTATCCAAAAATCGGCTTTCCCCGTTAGTCCGGCCCAATGCTTCTTCCCTTTAAGGTGAAACATGCCACTCTTTTCGGTATGGTATGTAAGCATGTTTAGGGCATCGCTACCAAAATCAGGTTCGGTTATCATTAAGCCACCCATGCTGTTTTTATGCATGAATTGATTGAATACGTTCTTTTTCGTGCTTTCTTGACCGTATTTGCTGAGTGGTTGAATAAATAATCCGTTATTAATTCCTAACATTAACGAAAGGGCAAGGGATTCATAGGAGGCAGCCGAACCCAAGCTAAGGTTTTCTTTAATGCCAAATCCTCTGCCACCATATTCTTTTGGAATACAAAGTGCCAAAGGTTTCGTCCGCATGAGTTCCTTTAAAACTCTTTCCGGAAAGCCTCTTGTACTACAGAATTGATCAATTTGGTCAACATCATGAAACGCATATTTCATGCTGGTTTTGAACTCTTTTAATATTTCTGAAAAGGATTTTTCTTCTAATGCATTATCATTTTCAACAATAGCGCTTTTGGGGTCTTCTTGAAGCATTCTTTAATCGTATTTACCACATAATATGTATGCAGGTATTGTTTTGTCTGTTTACAAACAAAAAAAACAACAAATTGTTTTATTGCTGAAAAAGCAGCAACATACTTGTTCAAGCAATTTCCCCGGTTCAAAATGGAAGCATTTTGGAAATATGAGGAATCATAAAATTGAAACGCCTCCGGATTTTAATAAAGAAGTGTCCTTCCTTGAAAACCAAAAAATTTCTTGCTGAATTTCGTTGTATAATTAGATATAAACTGAAAATCTTCTTATTTACTCAATAAATCTTTTTCACAGGCGGAAGCTTGAAGACCGAAGACCGAAAGTGAAATTCTCGCTGATTCCGCAGATGAAAACGCAGATACCGCTGATTTCCTATTAAACTATTAACCAATAACTTCTTACTGATGAAAATAGACGGAAGCAGGACCTAAAAATCTCCATTTATATCTTACAATGGTTTTAGCCACCAATGCCTAATTGAAAACAGATTGCTTCTAATACTTCACTTTGGATTTGGGTATCATTTATTTTGCCATAATTTAATGAAAGCCTTTTTTTGTCAATTGTACGAATTTGGTGACATAATAATATTGATTCTTTCTCAAGTCCGTATAAGGTTAGAAGGAATTAAAACTTCATTTGGATAAACCATTCTTCCTTTTTTTCGGGAAGTAATTGGAATTACATTAACCGTATTGAGTATATGGTTGATTTCTTCTTCACTTATGATAAGCACCGGCCTTGATTTTCCTTGCTCTGAGCCCACAACAGGATCAAGATTTGCACGATGAATGCTCCACTTTTCCATATTATATGGTTTCGCTGTCGATTGGATCGAAATCTAAATGGATTTCTTGCATGTCTGCCAAAAACAAAGGGTCAGTGGTGGCTTTTTTAAGCAGTTTGAGTTTTTGAATTTTAGTGCTCATTTGATCTTCGACAGTAACGGTTACTTTTTTACTTTTATTGAAATCAATGGGTAAGGTTACTATAATCTGATTATTATTGACCACACAAACTTGTTTAAAAGTCATTTTCTAAAAGATTTATTAAGCAAAGTTACATTTTTTAATAATACATACGATTTATAAATGATAATGAATAAGAAAGAAAAAATATAACTGATTTCCGACGAATATACACTAATTCTGCTGATAATTGTCTTATTAACTTAATAACTCTTTTCCAAATAAGGACGACGTTAGGAAATGCTAACTAAATGAAATTCCGGTTTAAAAATTCCTGAAACTTATCTTTATATTGGTCGGTGATAGGAATGTAAACCTTTCCAAAAACAATTCGGGAGCGTTCTATGGTGGTTACGCCATCAAGATTTACGATAAATGACCTATGAACTCTCATAAACTTACTTTCGGGTAGCTTGGCTTCCAGTGTTTTAAGTGAAATAATGGATAGAAGGGGTTTTTCTTCGTTTTTGATGTAAATCTTAACATATTCTTTTTGGCCCTCAATATACAGAATATCGTTAAAGTTGATTCTTCGAATTTTATAGTCTGACTTTATGAAAAGGAATTCGTTATTGGTATACAACTGTGCATTGGATTTGTTTTCCATTTCAATAATACGGTTGGCTTTTTGAGCAGCCAAGTGAAATTCTTCGTAGCTAAAGGGTTTTAACAGATAGTCAACGGCTTCAAGTTTATAACTTTCAATCGCATATTTGGCGTGAGCGGTGGTGAAAATGATTTTAGGGCCGGCTTTTAGGCTTCGTGCAAAATCGGTTCCGGAAAGATCCGGCATTTGAATGTCGAGAAAAATCAAATCGATGGGTTCGCTTTCAAGTATGGTATTTGCCGCAATAGGGTTGTTGAAACTCCCTATCAAATCTAAAAAATCGCATTGATTAATATAGCTGCAAACTAATTGTAAAGCAAGGGGTTCGTCGTCAATAGCGATAACTTTCAGCATATTATATGGGTTGAGAAAGGTTAATGTTTAATACCACAGAAAAAGTACTTGAATTTTGATCTATCACCAAATGATGGCAGTCAGGGAAAAGCAAAGCCAGGCGTTTCTTTATGTTTTCCAAGCCAATTCCGGAGGCATCGGAAGGTTCACTTTCCTTTTCGAAATTTGAATTTATACAACTAAAGTCTATAACATTTTCTTTGACTTTCAATCTGATATTTATGAAAGAAGGCTCATTGTAACTGACCCCATGTTTTATGGCATTTTCAATAAAGGGGATGAACAGCAGGGGAGGGATTTTGATATAAGCGTAAGAATCAGGGAAGTGCACGTTTAAATTTACCTTGTCGCTTAAGCGAAGCTTTACCAATTCGAAATAGTTTTTCATAAACTCAATTTCCTGTCCCAGTAAGGTGTCTCCTTTTTGGGTTTCGTATAACATATATCGCATGAGCTTGGAGAGCTTCAAAATGGCGGTGGGTGCATCTTCCGACTTTGCACTCACCAAGGCATATATGTTGTTCATGGTATTAAAAAAGAAATGCGGATTCATTTGGCTTTTTAGGAATACCAATTCAGCATTAATTTTTTCTCTTTCCGATTCTTTTCTTAGTTTTTCATTTTCAGCCAGCTTTTTCGAAAATCCTAAGCCTAACCCGAAACCGGAGACCATAAACGAAGTGATTAGAAAGTTATATAAAGGCAAACTTTTGGGAGGCTCTTGGGGGATGTCTTCATTACGTATTCTTTCATTTGGATGCATTTCAGGGTTTCTCTCGGGGGGTGGACGGCTTAATATATCAGTACCAATAGACAGGCCAATAATCAAAATGGTACTTGAAATAAAATACACAGGACGTTTTTTGTTGAAAAAGAGCTTGGGTACGAGTAAGAAATATTGAGTATAAAAGATGATTCCGTAGGCAAAAATCTGCAAATAGGTGGAAACCAGCATGTGATTTTCGAAACTGGTATTATATCGTAAAATAAATGCCGGTAATATCAACAGCACAATCCAAAAAATAACATGAAGAAATACAGTGATTTTTCTGCCGCTTATTGAAATAGATTTCAAAGTGTTTGATTTTAAATTCTAAGCAAACTTAATCTCTTTGTGCCTAAATACAAAGTAAAATATACGGGAAATGCGTTTTTTTATATTTAAAAGGCTTTTTTAGGTATAAGAATTATTCCTGAAATACGTTTACATGTTAATTTTTAAGTATTTTTGAAAAAAAACACCCTATGAAAACAAAAATTAGATTCATTATTTTAGTTTGCATTTCGATTGCAATTAAAGCGTCGGCACAAGAAAAGTCAGCCGCTTCAAATAAGGAAAAAGCAGTGTATTCAATTGTTGAAGAAATGCCTCAATACCCCGGGGGAGACGATGCCCGTATTAATTTTATAGTTAAAAACATTAAGTATCCTGAAGCAGCAAGAAATTCCAATATTCAGGGAACCGTTTATGTTAGTTTTGTCATTGATACACTTGGGAAAGTTACCAATGCAAAAATCATAAGAGGCATTGGAGGAGGATGCGAGGAAGAAGTGTTGCGCTTAGTAAATAGTATGCCCAATTGGATTCCTGGGAAGCAGAAAGGAGTTCCCGTAAATGTTTTGTTTAATATGCCTATAAAATTCAAATTGGATGATGATGACAAATCTAAGGATAGCCAGAAAAAGTAGATTTAGCACAAAAAGGGAAGCTAAAGTGCACGTTGTTAAAGGCTTGTCTTATGGTAGTATTGAGTTATACCACAAAGAAAACCATAACGCCTAATACTGCAATTATAGCTCCAATGACTTCTCTAAGGGTGATTTTTTCTTTGAAAAACCATACTGAAAAGGGAATGATTAAGACAGGAGTAATGGAGGTAATGGTCTGAACTATCCCGGGATTGGTATAGCTGACGGCAATTAGGGAAAAAGATATGCCCAAAAATGGTCCGAAAAAAGCACCAATGGAGAAAGAAGCCACGGCTTTGCTGTTTTTTAAAGAAAGAAAGATGGGTTTCCACCTTTTAAGAAAGCTAATGAGTATCACAAATCCAATGATTCCGGAAACGACTCTTATTTGCGTGGCAGCGAAAGCATTGGGGGCTTTTAAAACCCCCACTTTGCTCATTACCAAACCGGATGCTTGCCCGATGGCGCCTAAGAAAGCATAGAAAATTCCTTTTCTCGAATACCGTAAACGAAATTGATTAGTTTGGTTTTCACTTTTACTTCTTCTGAGAATGACTAAGGTAATGCCTGTTAGGGTTAATCCCATTCCAAAAAAGTCCCAATAGGATAAAGTTTCGCCCATGAAGAGCCAACTAATAAAAGCTGCCATGGGTGGCGAAAGAGACATAATAAGAAGCGCTATTCTGGGACCGGTAATGATGAAAGCTTTAAATAGAAACAAATCGCCAAGGAATATTCCTACAAAGCCAGAGATTGACAACCATATAAAAGCATCCAATGGAATGTTATATGGAATAGGGGTTCCGTATTTCAAAGTTACGAAAAGGGTAAGAAGAAAAATGCCTACGATCAATCGCCAAAAATTTACGGCAAGAGATCCGATTCTGTTTCCTGCATCAGTAAAAGCCAAGGCTGTAAAAGTCCAAAAGATAGCTGTGAGCAATGCGGCAAATTCGCCTAAGTGGCTTTCAATCATACATGGGGTTTAGATGTAAAAATAAAGCCGACTCAATAGGGTCGGCTTTATAGGATTAACCAGTACTATTTAGATATTACAAGTTTTCTAAAAATTTTGTTTTGATGAGAATTTTCAATGCAAATGGAGTACACTCCTATAGGTAAATTATGCGTTTTTAATTCAACTCTTTTGCTGCCATTTATAGAATATTCATTGGTCGATAAAATAATGCCATTCACATTTGAAATACTAACTTTCATCTTTTCAGTGCCAAATAGATCAATATATGCGTCCCCATTGCTTGGATTTGGATATACTTGCCCGGTGGAATTCAGATTTTCGTTTTCTTGTATTCTGCTGATTACCGCATTATTAGAATTTAAAGTAACGCTTACTCCGCTTACGGAAGGTTGGGCAGAACTTAGTGTAATATTATAAGCAGTGCAACTAACACCGGCTATTTCAGCAATTACTTTATAGGTGCCAAAGGCTAAATTCGAAAAGCTATATGTGCCATTGGATAAAGAAACAGCATGTTTAATTGGGGTGCCTGAAGCATTTTCTAACAAGATTTCAACACCGCTTATAGGATCTCCGAGTCCCTTAGATCCGCCTTGTATTACAGTTCCGAATATAGAGCCATTTCCTCCGGTATTGGTGCCAAGAATCATATTGATTGCTGCTCCTTGAGATGCGCCGTTTATGGTAATTAAATCTGCTGTGGACCAATCGACTGAACTTAAGTGATAGGTAGGGAGGGTGGTTGCATAATACTGAGACCCTGGATTAAGAAAAGCTTGAACTAAATAATATCCATTAGTGAGATTAGGGAAATAGTAAAATGCATTTCCTGTGCTATCATGATTTATAGTGGTAGATTGTGTTACCACATAAGGTGCATTTTGGGTATTTATTGAATACAGTATCACAAAACCGCTGTCGGCTGGGGTAGTAGTTCCAATATGTACCTGACCTCCAATATGATAGGTAGTGCCTGGCGTTCCGAAGATGATACTATCGCAATAAGAATCTTGACAATTTCCATTATAAAGGGTCAAGCATACGGTGTAGATCCCTGAAGTGTTTGAGTAAGTGTGTGTTGGGTTTTGATCAGGAGAAGAAGGACTTCCATCTCCAAAATTCCAAATGTATTGATTTCCGGTTGAGGAACTCCCAGCATAATTAAAATGTACCACGGAGCCATTTACAGAGTAAGTGTAAAAAGCATTGCAAGGAATATTGGCTGCAGAATCAATTACTACATTTTGGCACAATGTGCCTGAGCAAGTAGTGCCAGGGATGCTATAATTCATACAAACATTGTATGTTCCAGGACCCGGGAAAGTATAGGATGGACTATATTGGGTAACTGAAATGCCATTAGCAAAAGTCCAAGTTACTATTGCTGAAGAAGGATTGGATGGTGAAGGGATAAATTGATAAGTGTAGCCAGAACTGTCAGTGGGTGAATTTAGCCAATTAAAACTGACATTACAAGGAGGAGTTCCAATGACAACTTCATGACAATATGTATTGGTGCAATTTCCATCAGTAATAATTAAACAAACTTGGTAGGATTGGTTTCCATTTGCATATTGGTGTGATGGGTTTTGAGCATTAGAAGTTGCGCCATCTCCAAAATCCCAATAATATTGAGTGCCTGTGTTTGTACTGCCGGTATAGGTGAAATTTACTGAATTCGATATTAAATTTGAAGCGGTGTAAGTAAAACTTGAATGGCAGGTACTAGGTGCAATGACATCCACTGTATCGCAAAAAGTTGAGGTACAAGATGAATTTGCATCTGATATAGTTAGACAAGCATAATATACTCCGGAATATTGGTAAACATGAGATGTGTTGATGCCGGTAGAAGCAGTTCCATCCCCAAAAGTCCATTGCGCTGTATAATTACTGCCTGGATTGCTGGTGAAAGATTGAAAATGAATGTTGTATGCATTTGCTGAATCTGCTGAAAATATATATTGGGCATTGCATGGAGGAACTGGACTATTACATATTTGGAAATTAACTATTGATGGCACATTTGATAATGTTACATTGACATTATGAAGTAATCCATTGCAGTCATAAGTATAAACATGAACGAGCATTTGAGGTACCAAATATGAAATGCTAAAATAAAAATGACCACTTGCATCTGTTTGTGTCGAAAATGGGGTGAAAACAGGGCCTGATGTACTGTCAGGAACAATATATACTGTGTGATTTGGTACTGCAACGTTTGTGTTTAATTCTGTCACTAAGCCACTTACAGGCAAGTATTGTGCCTGGGCTGTAAACATAAATCCAAAAATTCCAATTAAAAGTGGTACTAATTTTTTCATGATTTTATATATTTTATTATAAGACGTAAATACCTTTTAAAAGGTTGCCTTAAAATATGTTTTTTTGTTAAATAAAATAAATCTCACACTGCTTAAAGTTGTGGCTAATTCTCGAGAGTCATGCCTAAGATGGCCTAAAAACTGCTAGTTGCAAATTTTTCAGTTTATTCAGGTTGAGTTCACTTTAATTTGAGTGCATGAATATATTGTGCTTGCTTAATTTCTGTCAGAATAAACTTAGCAGTTTTGCTGCAAATATTGACTTTTATAAAAACCAACTATGATTTGGATATAAACCTTAATTTTATTATTTATGACTTTTGATTGGTTTGTTTTACTCATCGGGGAAACGCACAAATGCTCTCTTTGAGTGCGTATTTTGGGGCAATTGGTGGGTTTTTAATTGAGCATTCTGTTTTGAAGGACAAGTCCTTACATGGAAAACAAGCTTCAATAGTTCTAAAAACAATTTAACTTAATCTCGATTTTTATTCAACAGTGTGTTAATTCGAAATTTTATTGTATGTTTGTAACATAAATAAATATTAATTTAAATCTATAACATTATGACAGCATTTACAATTATTACTTATGTCGCCGGTATAATTATTTCAATGTGTTTTCTGTTTGGAATAATTTGGCTTATTGATGGTTTTGTTAACAAATTGCCATCAAAGGTTAAATATGGAACTATTTTATTGGCTGTTGCTTTTATTGTTACAACCCTTGGGGGAGTCAAAATGTGCAAGAAAATTTATAAAATGAGGAAAATTGAAATTTGGAACCAATGGTATCAAAATGATGTTGCTTGGAAGGAATATTCCTTAAAAAAACAAATGATGTGTGGTCATGAGGGAGAAGGAATGGACGCTGCCTGTTGCGATAAAAAAGACAGCACCATGATAAAGAAATGTACTCCTGCAATGTGCGAAAAACACACTAAGTAATTCAAACTTATTAAAAGAAAACGCCGAAAACTTTCGGCGTTTTCTTTTTGTTTTTAACATGGAAAATTATAAAGATTTTCTTCCGGATAGTTCAAGAGCCATTGCCGAAATGGCTGCTAATCTTATAGGTGAAAATGAAGCGTTTCTTAGAGAAGTGGTTGAGCTTTGTTTTAATTCCCCATATCCTTATTGTATGAGAGCATCGAGAGTGCTTCAAATCTACGCAGAACAGCACCCTGAAATGTTATATCCATTTCTAGAGGAAATGATTCCGAGGGTTATAAATTCAAAAGTAAGCGGTGTAAGGAGAAATATTTTAAAACTTCTTTATGATAATATTTCAATAGATCGAATCCCAAATCAAGCTTTATTATTGAATACCTGTTTCGACTATTTGACACAAGGAAAAGAACCCATCGCCTTAAGATATTATGCTTTAAAACTATTGTTGCTTTTTTCAGAGAGAGACCCGGAGATTTTTGGAGAAATATTGCTTGTCATGCAGGAATTGGATTTAGACAGCTCTAAAGGATTAAAAAACTATTGGGGGAAAATATTAAGAAATTATAAGCGAGGCAATCTTAGGAAAATTATGTAATCTGCTTGAATACACCACTAAACCATCTAGTGAGAGCAATTTAACTAATTATTATGATCTACTGCATGATTTAGAGCGTCCGTGTATCTACTAAAACTTAATAATATCCTCATACTTTTTAATATCCACATTCTGATAATAAAAACGTATTACATCACGATATGAGTTTCCCTTCAAAACCATTCTCAATGCCCCTTCCTGACTAAGTCCGCAGCCATGTCCGTACCCTTTCCCCTGCAGCAATAATGAATCCCCTTTTGTGTATAAGATATTGAAAAAGGCAGATTTTAATTTGAAATCGGCCCTTACTGTCTTCAAAGGAATGGAATCCACAAGAAAGAGTTTTCTTTTGCTTTGATTGAAGTTTAACACTTTCTGTACCTTGGCCGTGTCTTTTATGTTGAAGTTGTATTTACTGTCAAGATAAGAAAGGAATTCTTTTTTAGAGATCTTTTTTTCCCATTTGTAGTTTTTGGTATTTATGCTAAAAGTGTCGACTATCGATTTTAAATAGGTAGTTGGCAGCGACCAAATATCTTCTGAGTTGCATGTTTCACCACCACTATTGGAGTGATAGGCCGCCGAAATCATTTTTAAGTCTTGAGAAACAATTACCTCCCCGAAAGTAGAAGAAACAGCTTGCATGATGTTCCCTGAGGTGCAACGATTAAAAAAGACTTGGCAATGAGTCCCATCGCATAAGTTATATCCCTCTTTAAAGTGCTTCATGATGTTGTTTAAAGCATAAGTGCGTGTAATAATGGCTTGGACTTTATAGAATTCTGTATTGTCTGCCATTCCCCCAATTTCCGACTGAACCACTCCGGCAATGTAACTCTCTAAATTTGTGTGATTAATCAAATGAAGAGCTCCATTTTCTACAGTAATTCGCAATTCATCATCGTAGGATTTTTCTTTTAAATCGGGTTTCAATGATTTGATTTTGAAAACATTATAAAGTCCTTGTGATTTCATGTTCAAAGACAAATAATCGCCAATAACTTCATTGTTTCTGCTAACCCTTAGCTTCCCATTCAGGTAGCTAATTTGAAATGGATTATTTTTATAAACATCGGCTACTTTGATGCTATCATCATAAAGGGTATATTTTCCTGAAATACAGACAAAATTTATAGAAGTGCTTTTGGTGGTCGATAGAATTTTAACATCCACATAAATGCCCTTTGCTATACATGGAACAAAATAAATAAGAATTAGGGCAAGGACCGCCTTTGATAGCAAGTTTTTAAAAGGAACCATATTTCAAAGGTAGGATTTTTTGATTAAACCCCAAGATGCAGATTTGTTAAAAAAGATTAAGCTTGCTGTAAGTATTTATACATCAGAGAAGCAGCTTTTTTGGAAGCACCCGGTCCGCCTAATTTTTCTCTGAGAATTGTATATTGTAAAGATAAATTATGCAGATAATTTTCATCACTTAACAGCTTATTGAGTTCAATTTCTAAGTTTTTTTGAGTAAACTCTTCTTGAATAAGTTCGGTAACGATGAGAGCATCCATGATTAAATTTACCAAAGAAATATACTGAATGTTTACAAGCTTTTTTGCAATGAAAAAGGAAATGGGGTTTCCTTTATAACAAACCACTTCCGGGGTACCAATTAGTGCCGTTTCGAGAGTCGCTGTTCCTGAAGTAACCAAGGCTGCTTTTGCAGTTCTAACAATATCGTATGTTTGATGGTATAATACCTCGACATCCACTCCTTTAATATGTTTTTGGTACATTTCTGATGGGACCGAAGTAACTCCTGCAATAACGAATCTATATCCGGGAAATTGCTTTAGCACTTTGATCATGATAGGCAAACTTTTTGAAATTTCCTGCTTTCGACTCCCCGGTAACAAGGCAATGGTCGGAATCAAGTCCTCTTTGCTCTGATTAATTTGCTGGTGTTTTTTGTTTTCTAAATCATCGAGTAAAGGGTGCCCAATAAAATCAACATCATAGTCAAACTTCTTGTAAAAGTCCTTTTCGAAAGGAAGAATCACGAACATACGATCGACCACCCTTTTAATTTTTTTTACCCTCGATTGTTTCCATGCCCAAACTTGGGGTGAAATGTAGTAGAACACTTTAATGTTTTGATTATGAGCAAACTCAGCTATACGCAAATTAAAACCCGGATAGTCAATGAGGATTACTGCATCCGGTTTGTACTCAATAATTTCTTGCTTACATAGTCGAATATTTTTGAAAATGGTTTTCAAATTCATCAATACTTCGGCAAAACCCATAAAAGAAATTTCGCGAATGTGCTTGACGATTTTCAATCCTTGTTCTATCATTAAATCTCCTCCAAAACCCTGAAATTCAGCTTTTTTATCTATATTTTTTAATTCACGCATCAGGTTGGATGCATGTAAATCACCTGAAGCTTCACCGGCAACAAAGAAGTATTTCATGAAATTTATTTAAGATTAACAACAAAAAAAGCAATAGCCATAATGAAAGTAACCAATAATATACCTCTTCCGGTTTTATCAAAAGTTAATTTTACAAGGTAATATCGCAAGGTAAACATATTGATAAAAATACTAATCAATTCTACCGTTGAATCTTTTAAAAAAGGATTGAAACCGGCTGTTTTAATAGTTATAACTTTGATGAGTGTTAGGATTCCAAAAACAACCAAAGGCAGGCCAATGGCCACCCCGATTCCCAATCCCCAACTGTCTTTCTTAAGCGATTCAGGCACTATTTTCATGTTGATTATTTGAAATTTAAATTCCAATCATTAATTTCCTTTAAGGATTGATGCGCTGTCAAGTCGCAATGAACCGGAACTACAGAAATATATCCTTCTTTGAGTGCAAAGTCATCTGTGTCTGTTCCTTTATCTAAATTTTTAAATTCCCCTGTAAGCCAATAGTAAGGTCGGTTATGAGGATCTTTTCTGGTCTCAAAACTTTCTTCCCACATTGCCTTAGACTGGCGACAAACTTTGAACCCTTTGATTTGTTCGGCAGGAATTGCCGGAATGTTGACATTCAGGCAAATGTCTTCCGGAAGACCATTGTCTAAAACCTTTTGGGCTATAATTTTCGCTGCTTTCGCTGCGTTACTGAAGTCGGCATCGTGAGAAAAATCATCTAAAGAAAAACCTATGGATGAGATCGGAAGAGCGTCGTGTAGGGAAAGAGTGTTCAGAGCCGTGTAG
>CAZJBB010000063.1:0-15475 GCA_964543995.1 uncultured Bacteroidales bacterium | reverse complement strand
GCCAACCACCGCAATATTTTTGCAAGACAAGAAGGCGTCGAGTTGTGCTTTACCAATCATGAGTCAATAGATTTGAGGGTATAAAAATACGCTTATTCTGCAAATGCTTTATATTTGTAAAAATTATCTTTGATGCTATTAAGAAAAATCTCAAAAGCGTGATTTCTCAGGAACTTAATTCATTTAATGGAAAAAGAATCATCCTCAGCCGAACCGATGGTATTGGAGATGTAATATTAAGCCTCCCCCTTGCCGGTGTGTTAAAAAAGCATTTTCCTGATTGCTACCTTATTTTTTTAGGAAGGGATTATACGCTTCCACTCATTGAATGTTCGCAACACATTGACCAAGCCGTTTCATTTGATTCATATCAGGCACTCAAAGAAAAGGATCGCATTGAAGCATTTAATAAACTAAAAGCGGATGTAATATTCCATGTTTTCCCACAAAAAGAGGTAGCCTATTTAGCAAAACAATCTCAGGTACCCTTAAGAATTGGAACCAGTCATCGTCTTTGGCATTGGTTGAGTTGTAATTATCTGCTGCCTTTAACTCGAAAAAACACGGACTTACATGAGGCTACATTAAATCTACAACTCATAAAGCCTTTTATTAAAGGCAACTTGCCTGAAATCAATGAAATATACAAATTTTACGGGCTTAATAAACTGCCTGAGCTAACAAAAGAGTTTTCTCAAATTTCATCTCAAAACATACCCAACCTCATTTTGCATCCATTTACCAAAGGAAGTGCAAGAGAATGGGGAATCGACAATTTCTTTGCTTTGGCAAAACTTTTACAGCCTCATTTTCGTATTTTTATTTCCGGAAGCCCTGCAGAAGGAAAGGGTATCCAGAATCACCCAATGTTAACTTTAGAAAACGTTATTGATGTTACGGGGAAATTTTCTCTTTCAGAGTTTATCGGTTTTATTAATCACTGCGATGGTTTGGTGGCGGCAAGTACAGGCCCTTTGCACATTGCATCAGCTCTGGGGAAAATGGCGGTTGGGCTGTATCCTCCCATTCGGCCTATGCACCCGGGTAGATGGGCGCCTTTGGGAGAAAATGCGCATTTTATTGTAGAAAGCAAAGCATGTAATGCGTGTCGAAAAACCGGAAATTGTGATTGTATGAAAGCCATTTCACCGCAAAAAGTCGCTGACATGATTCTGCGAAATTTCAATTTTTAACTTGCAATCCTCTTTTATGAAATTTCTTAATGTTCATAAGAGCCCCCAAAGTGATCAAAATCAAAGGGCAGTCCAGACTAAAACCTCTTAGCATTTAAAACAAAGTATGATATAACATTAACATAATCAGAAAATTAATAAAAACACCCCCATGAAAAAAGCCATCTTTATCATCCTTGGAGTGATCCTTTCAGCTGCTTTTCTTGCCTATTTATTTGCTCCTCGTTACGTTCAGCGGGCATTGGTTTATCAAAAGCCTGACATTGATGACTATAAAATTTTCGATAATGATACTGTAAAAGCCGGAAATTATCAACCTTGGAAAATTTCGACAAAATACAATAAACAAAAGCTTTCGGATAGTGCAAATAGGTCTTTTGTAGATTATAAAACGGTTGCTTTTGTGGTCGTTCAACACGATTCTCTGCTGTATGAATCATACTGGGACGGGTATAGCAATAAATCATTATCCAATTCTTTTTCCATGGCCAAATCCATTATTGGCTTACTTGTTGGAATTGCAATAGATGAAGGGAAAATCAAAAGTGTAGATCAAAAGATAGGTGATTTTATTTCGGAATTTAAAACCCCTTCTTTTAAAGAAATCAGTATCAAAAACTTACTTACCATGAGTGCCGGATTCGACTGCGACGAAAGCTACTCCTCTCTTTTTAATATCACCACTGAAGCCTATTATGGAGATAATTTGCATGCATTGACGGTGGGCCTAAAGTCTAAGGAAAAACCAGGTCAAAAATTCAATTATGTGAGTTTAGAATCGCAACTACTTTCGTTTATTGTTGAAAAAGCCACCGGAAAATCCATTCATCAATATGCTTCTGAAAAGCTTTGGAAACCTCTCGGCGCCCGATACGATGCACTTTGGAGTTTGGATAAAAAAGGGGGTGACGAAAAAGCTTTTTGTTGTTTTAATTCCAATGCGCCCGATTTTGCTCGAATTGGGCAATTGGTTTTGAACCATGGAAAGTGGAACCAACAACAAGTCATTTCCGATACTTTTTTAACCCAGGCTTTGCAACCTGCCGATTATTTGCTTGATGATAACAATGAAAAAGTTTCCTACTACGGCTATCAATGGTGGATTTTGAATTATAAAAACACCAAGATCCCCTATTGTAGAGGTATTTTAGGCCAATATATTTTTGTCATCCCCTCAAAGGATGCGGTGGTGGTACGTCTGGGTGAAAAGCGCAGCGACAAACATGCTTTAAATGCTCCGGCAGATGTAATTTTATGGTTAGATGCTGCATGGGAACTTATCGGGGACTCCAATCCCCATTGATTTTAATGAGTGTTATCAAAGCGTCTAAAGCGTCTTCCTCCGGAATGTTTTTCTGTATTACTTCTTTCCCTTTATATACATTCACTTTCCCTTTTTGAGAGCCCACTACTCCATAATCGGCATCGGCCATTTCTCCCGGTCCATTGACAATGCAACCCATAACGCCAATCTTCAGTCCGGTAAGATGTTCGGTTCCTTTTTTTACTTGACTGAGGACTTCAGTAATGTTGTATTGGGTTCTGCCACAGCTCGGACAAGCAATAAACTCCGTTTTACTAAATCGTAAATGGTTGGTTTGTAAAATATTAAAAGCAAGTGAAACACAATCCATGTTCCCGCCTCCACTTAACCATATTCCATCGCCAAAACCCTTAATCAGCAAAGAGGATATAGCGGCCGAGAGTTCCAACATAAATCCTTCATTGTCTTTTCCTTTTTGCTCAATTTTATAAACAATGGGGGTATGAATCCGCTGAGAAGTTAAGGTTTGAATAGCATTTCGGAAAAAGCGACTAAAATTACTTCCATCGGCTTCCAATACAATGGCAGCATGAGGATTCATTATAAATTGTTCTAGGATAGAAGCATCCTTTAGCCTATCCTCTTCAATCTCTGAAATCAAAACAAAATGCAAGCCCGAAGGAATGTTTTCTGCAGTTATCCATTCTTTCAAGTAAAACAATGGAAAGTTTAATGATGAGGGAGTCCACTTTGAGAATTCAACTATTTTATTTTCGCTTATTACATTAGATTGAGGCGTGGGGTCAAAAATCAAATCAGCCTTTAATATAGAATCTGTTTTAATCTCGGAAATGTTTCCAATAACAATGGGCTTTTTACTTCCTCCTAACATATCAATTCCTGTGGTGGGATACTTTTCGTATTGAGTCGATAATTTTTCTGAGAAGCTATCGAAAAACACAGGATTTGAGGAATTATAGGCTTTCACCAATTGTTTAGCCACAGGGATTTCGTTTTCAGGGGCTTCGGTTAATGAAACTCTTATGGTGTCGCCAATACCATCGGATAATAAAGTACCAATGCCTGCAGCAGATTTTATTCGCCCATCTTCGGCATCTCCTGCTTCGGTAACACCCAAGTGAACGGGATAATTCATGCCTTCAGCCATCATTTTTTCTACCAATAATCGTGTGGAATACACAACCATTTGAATTTGACTCGATTTCATTGAAACCACCACATTATGAAAATGTTGATGCTGGCAAATTCTTAAAAACTCCATGGCTGAATTCGCCATGCCCTCTGCGGTATCACCATATCGATTTAAAATTCGATCTGATAAAGAGCCATGATTGGAACCCACCCTTATGGCAGTGCCGTATTCTTTGCAAATGCTTAGTAATGGGTATAAATTTTCTTCAATTTTTTCTAATTCCAGCAAATATTCATTTTCAGTGTATGCAATCTTTTTGGGGCTTTTGGAATCAATGTAGTTTCCTGGATTTATTCTAACCTTTTCAACAATTCGAGCAGCATGCTCAGCAACTTTTCTATTATAATGTACATCAGCTATTAAGGGAATTTCAAAACCCGCAGCTTTTAATTCCTGTTTAATTATTTTCAGGTTTTCTGATTCTTGTATTGTTGGAGTCGTTATTCTAATAAGTTCGCATCCGGCTTCAATCAATCGGATGCACTGATTCACTGTTGAAATTGTATCCAAGGTTTGGGTGTTGGTCATGGATTGAACCCGAATGGGGTTTTTGCCACCTAAACCAAGGCTCCCAATACTAATTTCTCGGGTTTTCCATCTTTGAAGTACAAGTTCGTTTTTCAATTTTCATTAAATAAGGATAACATTATGCAAATTTAATATTCATTTGCGTTCCTGAAGAATAAAACGCTTCTAATTGATTTCAAATTATAACATCAACATATTAAATTCCCTTAATAGCGATGTTTTAAATTTTTAGTTCAATTAAACATAACGAATGTTAAACTCTTGTTTTATAAGGACTTAATATTTCAATTGGTAAATACTACTATATATGGGAGTCTTGATAGAATTGTAGGAATTCATTTATAGATTCTCCAACTGTTTTAACAAAGCGTTCTTGTCTGTTTTTCCATTGCTGTTCAAGGGGAATTTTTGTTGAAGAATCACTTCTACCGGAACCATATAAGAAGGGATTTTCTCCTTTAGCGCTTTTAAAATGCTTTCAGAAGTCATCCCGCAATTTTCAACAAAAAGATAAATTAAAGCATTAGAAGGGGTTTGCTTCACAACGGCCACAGCTTGACCTTGTCCCATAATATTTCGGGCATGATGCTCAATTTCTCCTAACTCAACTCTATATCCTTGTATTTTTACCTGATGGTCTAAGCGACCACAATAATGAATATCGCCATCTACATCTTTAAAGCAAATATCACCGGTACGATAAAAAGTAAAAACATTGTTTTCCATCTTTTTTACGAAAAATGCTTGAGCATTTTTTTCGGGATTATTCCAATATCCATTCGTTAGTTGTGCTCCGGAAAGGCACAGTTCACCTTTTTCACCGTATTCCAATTCGTTTTGATGCTCATCTACAATAATCATTTGATCATGCTTCATGGGTTTTCCAATGCAAACATTTCCTTGATAAGCTTTAAGGGTTTGCTTATTTTCGCAAGCATAGGTGCTACAGAAAATGGTCGCTTCTGTAGGTCCATATACATTTTCAACTATGGCATTGGGGAGACATTGAAGCCATTGTTTTACCAAAACATCATTCAAAGCTTCGCCACAAAAAAGGGAAACTTTCATTTTTTCGAGACAAACTTCACTAAAATAAGGTTGTAGAAATTGAATAAAAGAAGGTACCATCAGCGCAAAAGTGATTTCATATTTTTCCAGAACATTAAACACCGAAGCAAATTTCATATTTCCGGAAGGGACTGTATAAACACAAGCACCAACACTTAAAGGAGCCAAGAAAGACATTACTGACAAATCGAAAGTGAGGTCGAACATTTGAAGACAACGATCGTCGGTAGCTAATGGGTATCCTAAATGATAGAATCCATCGAAAAATGCATTCAAATTCTTTCGACTGATGGGAACACCTTTAGGTATTCCTGTAGTCCCGGAAGTAAATAACAAGTAAGCTACAGAATCTTCTATTTGCTTTTCAAAGTACAATTCAGCGTTTTCCGAAACAGAGACTGATAGATCAATAAAACGTACTGCATTACAATTAATAATCTCGTTGGCTTGGTTGCTGGAACTTATCACAACTCGAATTCCGGATTGGGAAACGGTGGCGTCATTGCGCTCCAAAGGGTGTTCCGGATGAATAGGAACATATCCTTTTCCTAAGAAGAGAATCGCTAAAACAGCGGCATAAGTGTCGAAAGCATCGTAGGCTATTACCCCTATCAGTGCATCCTCAGAAGCTTTTGAATTAATTTGTACCTGAATATGGGCAATGCGCTTTTTTAATTCGAGATAAGTATAAAAGCGGTGCTTGATGCAAAAAGCATTGTTTTGTGGAAAGGATATAATGGATTCTGCAATTCTGTTAAGAATATTTTCGGTATTCATATTATTGATAAAATCTTATTCTGAAACTTGTTTTACAAATAGTTGTGATGATTCGTAACGGGTGACTTTCACCTTGGTTTCTTTATCGATATAAGATGTTTCTGCAGTGGCATCGTACATATTACCATCAATAATAACCTTACCCACCGGACGTAACATGGTTTTGGTGAGCCCGGTTTTTCCTAGCATTTCTTGATAGTCAGCATCTGCGGAAGTGTATCCTTCGGATGAGTTTTGCTTATTGGTTAGCGCAATTTCTCCAAAGCGGGTCGAAGTCAATAGCTTTTTACCAAAATAAAAGGATAGAATAATGGCCAAAGTAGTCGCAATTAAGACGGTTAAAACGGCTTTTATGGCATTAGCTGCAGTGACAAACGTAAAATCAAAAAAGAGGTTGTTCAACATGCTTAATATCAAACCGGAAATGATAAAAACGATTCCTAAAATTCCTGCGATTCCAAAACCGGGTATAACAAAGATTTCTAATGCTAATAAAATCACTCCGGCAATAAAAATTAAAATTTCCCAATGAGTAGCAAGACCTTCCAAATAATGAGGGGCAAAGTAAAGGACAATGGCAATGATGGAGGCCAATATCGGAAAAACGGCTCCGGGGGTCTGGAACTCGAAGTATATTCCTCCTATGATAATCATGATTAAAATGCCACTTACAAAAGGATTCAACAATATATTAATGATATCATCCAAAAATGTAACTTCTTGTTCCTTAAGATTATATTTTTCAATTCCCGCATGACGAAGCACTTCCTTTATGTCTTCGGCCTTACCTTCACAAAATCCGTGTAAAACAGCTTCATCAGTCGTAAAAGTAACTACCTTTCCCGAATCATTAATTCCGGGAACTTTATTTTTACCATCAACCATGGCTTCAGCAATGTTAGGGTTTCTATGCCGTGCCTGTGCCGTTGAACGCATTAATGAGCGCATATATGATTGGTATTTCTCAGGTAAAACCTCTCCCTGCTGGTTTACTACCGAAGCGGCTCCAATGTTTGCTCCTTGGCGCATGTAAATGCTATCGCAAGCCAAAGAAATCAAGGCGCCTGCCGAAGCAGCATTATGATCGATAAAAACATAAATCGGAATTTTGGATTGGAGAATTTGGATTCTGATGTTATCTGCAACATCCAACTGACCTCCAAAGGTATTCATTTGAATCAGAATAATATCGGCTTTGATTTCAGCAGCATTTTTAAGCGCTTTTTCAACTTTTCTGCCAACAGGCGGTGCAATTTCTTCTTTGATTTCAAAGGTGCACACCAAGTAAGTTTTGCTTTTTTGAGAAAAAGCCAAATGACATACTAATAAAAAGAGGAGAATAGAAATATGGGCTTTTTTCATTATCACCGGCTTTTGAAATGTGATTTACAAACATTTAGCATGCTTTCAAAAAGGTGAAAATTGGTACTAATCAATTCACCTCCAAACAAATAATTATTTTCTCCTGAAAAATCAGATACTTTTCCACCGGCTTCTTTTACAATACAAATCCCTGCAGCCACATCCCAAGGTTTTAAGCCGTATTCATAAAAACCATCAAACCGCCCACAGGCCACATATGCCATGTCGGCAGCTGCCGATCCCAATCGCCTTACCCCACGAGTGTGAACCATCATATACTTAAACAGTTCTATATACTCATTCAACCAATGGTAATCGTAATAAGGGAAACCTGTAGCAAATAAAGATTCATCTAATGTTTTGGTTTCGCTTACCTTTATAGGTTTTCCATTCAAATAGGCACCTCCGTTTTCCCAAGCATAAAAACATTCATTAAGGTTGATTTCATATATTACCCCCAACACAATGTCTTCTTTCCTAGCCAGAGCAACGCTGATGCAGTAGCAAGGAACCCCATGTATAAAATTGGTAGTGCCATCTAAAGGGTCGATAATCCAATGATATTCTTGGCCTTGGGAGCTAATTGTATTTTCTTCAGCAATAAATCCGGCTTCGGGAAGCAAAAGCTGAAGTGCTTCAACCAGCATTTTTTCAGAGGTTTTATCCACATAGGTCACATAATCATGCTTTCCTTTGGTTTCTATGTCACTTCGTTTAAATTTATCCGCTTCGGCTTTAATAAAAACCGCTGTTTTTTTGCATATTTCGCATAGTTCTTTGCAAATTTCTTCCTTGTTCATGCTACATGGTATTGGTTATGCTAAAAACTCCTTCCGCATACATTTTATCTAAACGTACCTTTTGAATGGTATTCACCAGTTGAGGGTCGAATGAGGTTTTCACCCGTACATAATTATCGGTAAAACCATAAATATATCCGTTTTCATTGTCCGACTCAAACAAAACCGACCCCTCTTTGCCTTTATTCTTCTGATAGAAAATGTCTTTTTTGTTTTCCGATAAACTCAATAAACGTTGGGTTCTATAATGCTTTATCTTTTCATCTACTTTTTCCGGCATCTTTGCAGCAAGGGTTCCTTCTCTTTCCGAAAACGGGAAAACATGCATATATGAAACCTCAGAAGCTTCTAATAAAGAAAAGGTTTCTTGATATTCATCTTCAGTTTCACCAGGAAAACCCACAATAACATCTGCTGCAATACAGGCAAAGGGTAATTTTTGTTTAATGAACTTAACCTTATCAAGAAAAACATCTGAGAGATATTTTCGGTGCATTCGTTTGAGTACAGTATTGGAACCGGATTGTAAAGGTATATGGAAATGAGGCATGAGAATATGAGAAGTAGAAACCAGTTCAATAATTTCATGAGTCAACAAGTCAGGTTCAACCGAAGATAAACGTACTCTGGGAATGGCTTTCTGCTGATCTAAATGCTGCAGCAATTGAAAAAATGTTTCTTTTGTTTTATTTCCAAAATCACCCACATTCACCCCGGTAAGTACAACTTCTTGAATTCCCTTAGCGGCAATTTCATCAAACTTCCTAAGAACACCTTCAATGCTGTCCGATCTGCTATGACCACGGGCAAAAGGAATTGCACAGTAGGTACAGTAATAATCACATCCGTCTTGAATCTTTAAAAAGGAACGGGTTCTGTCGCCGGAGGAAAATGAAGAAAAAAATTCGGAATTTTGATTTTCTTTTTGTTGAAACTCAAAGTTTTCTGAAATCATCTTGGGCAAACTAAATTTCTCGTTACTTCCTAGTACCCAGTCTATTTCAGCTCTTTTTAGCAATTCTTCTGCTTTCAGTTGAGAAAGGCAGCCCACCAATACTACTTTTGATTTCGAATTTCTTTTTTTTGCTTGTCGAGCAGCCAAAATTGATTTTTTTTCAGCAGTTGCAGTTACAGTACAAGTGTTTACCACGTATACATCAGCAAACTCTTTGTAATCAACAATTTCTAATCCCAAACTTTTGCAAGCAGAGGCAATAGACGAAGTTTCTGAATAGTTCAGTTTACAACCAAAAGTCTGAAAAGCAATTTTTTTCATCAAGTGACAAAATTACAAATTGTAAAGGTCTTGTTGCTAGTTCGAGTCAATAAATTTATACTTTCCAATCCGCATCACTTACATTAATATATTTATATCAATCCAACGCACTTAGAATAAAAAAAATAATGAAATTTATATTATTTACATTAATTTTGCAGAACACATTTAAAGTCATATATTTAAACAATGAAAAACAAATATTTCGACCTCATTGAGCAATCTTGTGAGTTTCCGCAAGAAGAGTTTAGAGTTGAAGATAACGAACTATACTTCAACAGCATACCCATTATGAACATTATCAAACAATATGGAACTCCACTTAAGATTACCTATTTACCAAAGATTAGTTCCAATATTCAAAGAGCAAAAAGGCTGTTTAATGTAGCTATTGCTAAGGCAGATTATCAAAGTGATTATCATTATTGTTATTGCACTAAGAGTTCTCACTTTTCATTTGTATTGGAAGAAGCACTTCAAAATGATATTCATTTAGAAACGTCATCAGCTTTTGACCTCAACATTATTGAAGAGCTATACAATGAAGGCAAAATCGACAAAGATATTTTCATCATATGCAACGGATTTAAACGTCCTCAGTACATCGAAAATATTATCAATTTAGTAAATCAGGGATTTAATAACATCATTCCTATTATAGATAATAAATCGGAGCTTGATCAATATGACGATCGCCTACTTCATAAAATTAAAATAGGTATTCGTATCGCTTCGGAAGAAGAACCAAAGTTTGAATTTTACACCTCACGCTTAGGTGTAAGGTACAACGATATTGTAGAGTTTTATGAGGAAAAAATACGTAATAATCCGCGCTTCGAATTAAAGATGCTTCACTTTTTTATCAACACCGGAATTAAGGATAACTCCTATTACTGGAATGAATTATCAAAGTGTGTTAATGTGTATTGTGAACTCAAAAAAGTATGTCCTGATTTAGATTCATTAAACATCGGGGGTGGGTTCCCAATAAAGAATACCCTGACCTTTGATTATGATTATGAATATATGGCAGAAGAAATCGTTTCACAAATAAAATCTACATGTAACCGAAATGGAGTTATTGAACCTGACCTCTTTACCGAATTTGGATCCTTTACAGTTGGCGAAAGCAGTGCCGTATTATATTCGATTATTGATCAAAAACGACAAAACGATCGCGAAATTTGGAACATGATTGATAGTTCTTTCATGACTACCTTACCTGATACTTGGGCAATTAATCAACGCTTTATTTTACTGGCAATTAATAATTGGGATAAAGAGTATGAAAGGGTATTTCTTGGTGGATTAACCTGCGATAGTCATGATTATTACAATTCAGAGCCCTTAGCCAATGCAGTGTTCTTGCCACATTATGAACCGGGAAAACCTTTGTATATTGGATTATTCCATACCGGTGCCTACCAAGAATCTATTGGTGGTTATGGCGGCATTCAGCATTGTTTATTACCTGCACCAAAACATATTATTATTGATATCGACGAAGAGGGCGAATTTACCACCAAGCTGTTTGCTAAAGAGCAAAGTTATAAATCTATGTTGAAAATTTTAGGATACTAATATTATATGAGAAAATTTGGTGACTTTCCTGATGAGCTAACCTCATTCGAAAACTCAAAAGTGGTTATCTTGCCAGTTCCTTATGATGGAACCAGCACTTGGCTTAAAGGGGCAAACAAAGGTCCGCAGGCTATTTTGGATGCTTCTCCCAATCTTGAATTTTATGATATCGAAACCCGCAGAGAAATCTATCAATTTACCGGAATTCATACTGCTGATCCCGTATTGGAAAGCAGTTCACCGGAAAAAATGACGGAATCGGTACATGCAGCTGTTTCAGACCTAATCAAAAAAGAAAAATTTGTCATCCTTATTGGTGGAGAGCATTCGGTTTCCATCGGTTCAGCAAAAGCGCATTTCGAACATTATGAAAATCTTTCCGTTCTGCAAATTGATGCTCATGGCGATATGCGAGACGAATATGAGCATTCAACCCATAACCATGCTTGTGTCATGGCTCGCATAAGAGAATATGCACCTTGTGTTCAGGTAGGAATACGCAGTTTATGTTCCGAAGAACTCCACAACTTGCAATATGAAAATGTGTTTTTTGCACATGAAATGATAAAAAGCAAGCAATGGATTTCAGAAGTTGTAAAAAGGCTAACTCACAATGTTTACATTACTTTTGATTTAGATGCCTTTGACCCGTCCATCCTACCTTCCACAGGAACGCCAGAACCGGGTGGTATGAATTGGTATCAAGTAATGGATTTATTAAAAGCTGTTTTTTCTGCTAAAAACGTAGTCGGTTGTGATGTAGTGGAGCTTTGCCCAAATCCGACAAACAAAGTATCTGACTTTATAGCTGCAAAGCTTGTATACAAAATGGTAGACTTGAAATTTTAATTTTTAAAATATTTATGCCAACACATTGATTATGTTAGATAAAAGTTTACTTTTGCAAACTAAAATTTGAGCAATTATGTCAAAAACCGGAGATAACAAAGAAGAGAAAATACTTGCAATTGATGAAGCATTAGGCAAATCAGAACAATTTATTGAAAGAAACCAAAAGATTATCATTATTATAGTCGTAGCCATTGTGGCGATTGTATTAGGCTATATAGGTTATAAAAAACTTTATCTTGCACCCAAAGAAAAAGAGGCACAAGGACAAATGTTCATGGCTCAAAAGTATTTCGAAATGGATTCCTTAAACTTAGCTTTGAACGGTGATGGAAATGCCTTGGGCTTTTTAAACATTATCGATGATTATGGGATCACAAAATCAGGCAATCTAGCTCATTATTATGCAGGGATGTGCTTTTTGAAAAAAGGTGAATTTGAAAACGCCATAGAGCATTTAAAAAAATTCAGCAGTGATGATGAATTTCTATCCTCTCTTTCTTTAGGCGCTATGGGAGATGCTTATTTAGAGTTAGGCAATAATGATAAAGCACTGGATTATTATTTGAAAGCTGCAAAAAACAGAGATAATGATTTTACTTCGGCCCAATTTTACTTTAAGGCTGGGTTTGTGTATGAAGAATTAAAGCAATACGACAAAGCGATTGAAATGTATGACAAAATTAAGAAAGAATACAGTCGTAGTTTTGAAGCCCGTGATATTGATAAATACATAGAAAGAGCAAAAGGATTGATTGCTACAAAATAAGATTTGAGATGTCATCAAAACATAAAAATCTTTCCGATAATAAGCCCTTAGAAAATTTCGACGGAAAAAAATTTACTATTGGAATAGTTGTTTCCGAGTGGAACACCGAAGTAACATCAGCCTTATTGGAAGGGACTACTAAAACACTTATTGATCATGGCGTTAAACCCAAAAACGTCATTACAGAATGGGTTCCTGGAAGTTATGAACTCCCTTTAGCCGCTCAAATATTAGCTGAAAGAAGTGATGTGGATGCGGTTATTTGTTTAGGTTGTGTTATTCAAGGGGAAACCCGTCATTTCGATTTTATATGTTCTGCCGTTTCAGAAGGCATAATGGATGTGAATTTGGCTTATACCCTACCCGTTATTTTCGGAGTCCTTACAACCAATACTCAAGAACAAGCATTAGAAAGAGCCGGCGGAAAACATGGAAATAAAGGCGTAGAAGCTGCAGTTGCCGCATTGAAAATGCTACAACTTTTAGAAAAGTACCCTGACTAAAAAATCTTCAAAGTTTTAATCAATGAACCACAAACTCAATATTGTGTTTATGGGCACACCTGATTTTGCTGTCCCTTCATTGGAGAAGTTGATACATGCAGGGTATCAAATCTTAGCTGTTATTACCGCTCCTGATAAACCTTCTGGGAGAGGATTGGTTGTGCAGTGTTCTCCAGTAAAAAAAGTGGCGTTGCAGCACAATATTCCGGTTTTACAACCCACAAATTTAAAAGACCAAGATTTTATTAATCAACTTCAGCAAATAAATCCAGATTTACAAGTTGTTGTAGCTTTTAGAATGCTTCCTAAAGTAGTATGGGACCTTCCTAAATTTGGGACTATTAATTTGCATGCCTCCCTACTTCCTGATTATCGTGGCGCGGCTCCAATTAACTGGGCAATTATTAACGGGGAGACTCAAACCGGTGCAACTACATTTTTTTTAAATGATCAAATCGATACAGGCGATATTATTGATCAAATCACCATCCCCATATCCCCAAATGAAACAGCTGGAGAATTGCACGATACCCTCATGAATGAGGGGGCGTCTTTAGTATTATCAACAGTAAGGAAAATTGAGGAAAATAAAATAAATAGACTTGCACAAACAGAGGTAGACATAAGAAAAATTCAATTGGCCCCAAAGATATTTAAAGAAAATTGTAAGATTAACTGGCACCAAAATGTAGAATCGATTCACAATTTTATTAGAGGATTAAGTCCTTACCCTGCAGCTTTTTTTCAATTAATTTCTCCGGATAATGTTGCTTTTCAAACAAAAGTGTTTAAGACAGAGTATACACATACAAATGTTAATGAAATTCCAGGCAGTATTGTGTCTATCTCAAAAAACCGAATTGATATCAGTGGAAAGGATGGAATCGTTTCTATTTTGGAACTTCAATTGAGTGGAAAAAAAAGAATGTTGACCTTAGAGTTTTTAAAAGGGTTTGGTTTAGACTCTCGTTGGAAAGCAAATTAACATATTATTTTTTGTTGAAAAACAGCCTTAAAACCAATCGAATTAGGCTATCCAAGCCAAAGTTATCAACAAACCCTTGGTTTTATTAACATTATTGGCGTTTTTAATCAAAAACGCTTGACAATTAAGATTTTCAGATTAAATTTGCTTGACATTAAATAACATTTTAATAATTTAAAATTTTCAAACATGAACAAAGCACAATTAATCGACGCAATGGCAGCTGCCTCAAAATTATCAAAAGTTGACACCAAAAAAGCTCTTGATGCATTTGTTGGCGAAACTTCAAAAGCATTAAAAAAAGGTGATAGAGTTGCTTTAGTAGGTTTTGGTTCCTTTGCAGTTACAAAACGCGCTGCTCGTAAAGGAAGAAACCCACAAACAGGAAAAGAAATTAAAATCGCTGCTAAAAAAGTGGTTAAATTTAAAGCTGGAAGCGAATTATCTGGAAAAGTTAAATAAGCTATTCAAGATTAAACTTATATGGAAGCCGTCTCAAATTGAGGCGGTTTCTTTTTTATTATGGAATATCAAGAAAAACAAGAACTATGTGATTATCTTTTAAGCTTTATTAGTGAGCATAAAAGAGCATTATTCGAAAAACACATATTAAATAGAACTCGTTATATAACGCTGGTTTTGGAAAATGTATATCAATCACATAATGCCAGTGCAGTGCTACGCTCCTGTGATTGCATGGGAATCCAGGATGTGCATGTCATTGAATCGGAAAACCAATTTGAAGCCCATAGTGATATTGCACTTGGGGCATCCCAATGGCTTACATTAGTAAAGCACAAAACAGCAAATTCTGTAGTTGAAGTATTTGATAATTTAAGGTCTAAAGGGTATAAAATTGTAGCCACTACACCACACACCAATGCTTATACTCCTGAAACCCTTCCCATAGACAAAAAATTAGCTTTTGTATTTGGCACCGAATTAAAAGGCCTCTCGGAAGAGGCCATCAAAAATTCAGACTATTTGATGAAAATTCCAATGTATGGTTTCACTGAAAGCTTTAATATTTCAGTTTCAGCGGCTTTAACAACCTATTTATTTGTTGAAAGATTAAGAAAATCAAATATCAACTGGAGTCTTTCGGAAATGGAAAAATTAGATGTTAAACTATCATGGGCGAAATCTGTAATAAAGAAAGTAGAATTAATTGAGAAAGAGTTCGTTAAAAGGAAATTTCAAAAATAAAAAAACCCCAAAAAGGGGTTTTTAAGTTGACCGACCAGGGCTCGAACCTGGACTCTTTTGAACCAAAATCAAACGTGTTGCCAGTTACACCATCGGTCAAT
>CAZJBB010000062.1:0-15808 GCA_964543995.1 uncultured Bacteroidales bacterium | reverse complement strand
GGTTACCCCAATTAATGCATTAGTTCGTGCCTCCTAATGCATAACTTGGGTTAAAATTCAATTTTTGAGGCACTTGCAAAGTTTTAGCAGAATCGTGAAATGAATATAATTTCTATTAACTTTGTGTCATGTCATTCAATACTTTCGGGAAATTACTCAGTTTAACCACTTTTGGTGAATCGCATGGAGAAGCCATTGGCGGCGTTTTAGATGGTTGCCCTTCGGGGCTTGAAGTCGATATGGACTTCATTCAATACCGATTAACCCTCAGAAGTCCGTCAAATATTTTAGGGGCCACTCGGCGAAAAGAACCCGATATTATTGAATTTTTGTCGGGCCTGTATCAAGGAAAAACCTTAGGAACTCCTATCGCCTTTATCATTCGAAATAAAAATACGCGCTCCGAAGATTATCATCATTTAGAAAACGTTTTTCGTCCCTCTCATGCCGATTATACCTATCAGGCAAAGTATGGGATTCGTGACCCAAGAGGGGGCGGAAGGGCTTCTGCTAGAGAAACCGCCGTCAGGGTTGCGGCAGCGGCAGTAGTTACTCCTTGGATAGAAAAACAAGGGGTTCGTATTCAGGCTTTTACACAACAAATAGGAAGTCATTCCATTCCTGAAGAGTACGAATTATTAAATTTAGACCAGATATATGAAAGCCCCTTAAGATGTCCGCACCCGGAAACCGCATTGAAAATGGCCCATGAAATTGAAAAAACGTCCTTGGTGGGCGACTCTCTCGGAGGTATCGTTAGCTGCGTTTTGAAAGGGGTTCCCGTTGGTTTGGGCGAACCTGTATATTATAAATTATCATCTCAATTGGCGTCTGCCATGTTTTCCATCCCGGCGGTAAAAGGATTTGAAATTGGATCCGGATTTGGTGCCGCAAGCATGAAAGGTTTGGAGCATAACGATGTCTTTATTCAAGATTTTAAAACCCTTACCAACTTTTCGGGTGGAATCCAAGGGGGTATTTCAAATGGAATGGATGTGGTTTTCAGGGTGGCATTCAAGCCGGTTTCGTCTATTAGCATGAACCAACAAACCATGAACTCTGAAAATCAAGTTATGGAAGTGAACATTTCCGGAAGGCATGATGTTTGTATAGTCCCCAGAGCAGTCGCTGTGGTAGAAGCCATGGCCGGTTTAGTACTGGGCGACTTTTTGCTATTGAATAACAAAGTATAACCTTATGTGAATTGACTATGGATTTTAACTGAAGTCCAAGTTTTTTCTAATACAAAACACAATAAATCTCAATAAAATGAAAAAAGCACTTAAAATCTCCGGCATCGTTTTGCTGATTCTCATTGCAGCAATCATTATCCTTCCCATTGTTTTTAAAGGAAAAATCATACAAAAGGTTAAAGATGAAATCAATACAAATATCAATGCCAAAGTGGACTTTTCGGATGTGAGTTTTACTTTGTTTAGCAGTTTCCCCAATTTCACCTTAAAACTCAAAGATTTATCTGTGGTTGGGAATGGTGACTTTGCAAAAGACACCTTGGCATCCATGAGCAGTTTAAGTGTTTCGGTGGATTTTATGAGCGTCATTTCCGGGGATACCTATGTTATCAAATCCATTAATTTAGATCATCCCAGAATGAAGTTGAAAGTGCTGCCTGACGGTCATGCCAATTGGGACATCAGTAAACCATCTCCTCCCACACCTACGGCAAAGACTGAAGAAAAACCTTCCACTTTCAAAATGTCCTTGCAGAAATTGAGTTTGGATGATGCTTACATTGTTTACGACGATCGTACAACGCATACATACTGTGAACTTCAAGGCATGCAACATACCTTGAAGGGGGATTTTACCGCTGATGTAACCGTTTTGAAAACCAAGACCTTTATCAAACAACTTTCGCTTAGCTATAGTGGCATTGCTTATTTGAATAAATCAGAATTTGAAGCCAAAGCCGACATTGATGCCGATTTAAAGAACAGTAAATACAGCTTTCACGAAAACGAGTTTAGGTTCAATCAATTAAAATTGACCTTAGATGGTTTCATCAAAATGCTCACCAACGGTTATGACATGGATTTGAAATTGGGAACCAAGCAAACGGATTTTAAAAACATACTTTCCATGGTTCCGGCAGTGTATAGCAAAGATTTCGATAAAATTGAAACCAAAGGCACTTTTGGTTTAGACGCTATAGTGAAAGGGAAATATGACAGCCTTCATCTACCTGCTTTTTCAATCAATATGAAGGTGAAAGACGGCATGTTTAAATATCCGAGCTTACCCAAAGCGGTTACCAATATTAATGTGGCAGCCAATATTGCCAATTCAGGAGGTTCAGCAGATAATACCACCATTGACGTTAAGCAAATGCACCTCGAAATGGGTGGAAACCCGTTAGACATGAGTTTGGTGGTTCGTACTCCGGTATCGGATGCTCAACTCAATCTAAAACTAAAAGGCAAGTTGGATTTAGCACAGGTTAAAGATTATTATCCACTCGACAAGAATCAACAGCTTACCGGAATTTTTACTGCGGATGTTGCCATGGATGCAAAAATGTCGGATTTCGATAAAAAACAATATGATAAAGTAAAAGCATTGGGGACACTGATTATTGAACGTTTTATTTACAAAAGTGACGATTATCCTGAAGGGGTAAATATTGCCAATGCCCTGTTGAATTTCTCTCCCTCATTTTTGCAATTGGTGGCACTCGATTTGAAAATAGGAAAAAGCGATTTGTTTGCCTCCGGAAAACTGGAAAACTATATGGGTTATATGTTTAAAAAAGAAGCCATTTATGGAAATTTGAATCTAAAATCCAATTTCTTTGATGTGAATCAGTTTATGAAACCAGGCAATAGCGATCCGAAACAAACGGCTGCCAAGGATACCACCCCAATGAAAGCATTTGATGTTCCGGGGAATATTGATTTTACTTTAAATTCCAGTTTTGGAAAAATTTTGTACGATAAACTTGAATTGACCAACGTAAAAGGGGGCATAATTATCAAAAATAAGACACTGGAATTGCAAAAAATCCAAATGACCACTCTCGATGGACAATTGGGAATGAATGGGAAATACAGCACCCTTAACCCTATGAAACCTAAGGTTGATTTTTTGATGGATATGTCCGGTTTCGATATTCAGAAAACGTATAAAGCCATTGATATGGTTAAGAAAATTGCACCTATTGCCGATAAAACCAAAGGGAAGTTTTCTGCAAACTTAAGTTTGAATTGTACTATGGATGAAAACATGAACGTACAATACAGTACTTTGGTTTCTAATGGCAAACTCAGTACCAACAACATCCTTATTGAGAATGCTTCGGTATTTTCATCTATTGCTGATGCATTGAAAATCAATTCTTTGAAAAAGTTGGAATTGGGTAAAATCAATCTCAGTTTTGAAATACTGAATGGAAAAGTATTTGTAAAACCTTTCGATGTGGCTTGGGGAAAAAGCAAGGCCAACATTGGTGGATCCATGGATTTAGACCAAAAGATAGATTATTTAGTAAAATTCGCCATACCGCGTAGTGAGTTTGGAGGTCAAGCCAATTCTGCTTTAACGGGTCTGGTGAACCAAGCAAACCAAAAAGGCGGCAATTTCTCCTTAGGTGAAACCGTGAATATTGATGTTATCGTTGGGGGAACCATAAAAAATCCAACCATTAAATCCGGTTTAAAAGGCGCCATGAACTCGGCAGTGGATGAAGTGAAGAAAAAAGCCACGGACGAAATCAATAAGAAAAAGCAAGAGCTTGAAAACCAGGCTAAAACAGAAGCAGATAAGTTAAAAAAACAAGCAGAAGACAAAGTGAAATCCGAGTCGGATCGCCTAAAAAAAGAAGCGGAAGACAAAGCCAAGAAAGAACTGGAGAAACAGGCAAAGGATAAGCTGTTGAAGAAGTTGTTTTAAGGGAACGAATTTGCTATTCTCTTTGCAAATTGGTTAAATTCTTGATGTTTAGCAATTTGAAAGCTTAGTTAAGGCTACTAAGGAAAATCGAAAATTGAAAAATATTTTTGAATTGTTCAGGATGTATTCTTATTTTTACAGATGAAATCATCCGTTTCGAATTATAGTTCAAGAAATTGCTATTAATGATGTACTTCCGAAAAATAGGTCTCTTGTTGCTTTTGGAGTTTTTTGCAATGAGGAGTTTTGCAGTTACGAATCCCAATGATTCCAATTGGGTTTATAATGTGACAGGGGGTGGCAGTTTTTGCTCAAATGCCGCACCGGTAGGAGTGGGATTAGATGGATCGCAATGGGGTTATCATTATCAGTTTTACAAAGATGGTGTTGCATACGGTTCATTAGTTTCAGGAACCGGAGGTGCGATTTCTATGTATGTTTCCGAGGCCGGTACATACACTTGTCAGGAGGCAAATGGTTCCGGAACTTGGATGAATGGAAGTGTGAATGCGGTAGTATCTCCAAATCCGGTGATGACCAGTGTATCAACCGATACTATTTGCAGTGGTAATAGTCCGGGATTAAGTTTTACAAGTACGATTCCTTCCACTTATTCTTGGGTTGCAACCGAAAACATAAGCACCACAGGTGAAAGTACCACCTTGCAAAGCACAAACGTCCTAGACAATGCAATTATCAACACAACCACCTTGTATCAAACGGTAGTGTGTACTGTAACGCCAACTTCAATTGTGGGTGGCTGTGTAGGAAATCCTCAAACTATTTATATTGTTGTAAAACCCTTAGTCGATTCAAGATTAAATACTTCCATTAACAGTGGAGGTACTTATTGGGAACCAAGTGCAAATTCTTTTACCAATTGTACCGGATATACAACCAGTCCTCAGTATGTTTTTGTCGCTGTTAATGGAAGTTCCACAGAATTAACCAATACCGCCTACTCAATCAATTGGGGTGATGGTACTCCGACTCAAAATATACCGCTTCCTTTCAATACCTTTTCCCATCAGTACTCAAATTTGGGTACTTTTCAAATTGCATTAAGCACTTCAAATGATACCTTGGGATGTTCTCTAAATAGAACTTATGTTTTTTTCAACGGGAATACACCCGGGGGAGGACTCATCAATATTAATAATACCTCAGATTGTGCTCCTTATACAGTAACTTGGCCTATTGATCCACAGACATTCCAAAATCCGCCCGGCACCACCTATGTTTTTTCAGTTAATGATGGTTCTCCGGAACTTCATTGTTCCCAAAGTAATTTACCTAATGAAATATCCCATACATTCTTTCAAGGTTCCTGTGGGGTTTTACCAAACAATGCATTTACCATATCGTTCACCATAAATAATGCTTGTAATATTGTTTCTACATCAACAAGTATACATGCTGCATTGAAACCTACGGCATCTTTTACATTATCAGATACTTTGGTTTGTATTGATAATAATCTACTTGCAACAAACCATTCTACAGGAAGTTACTTCAGCAATAGTAATTGTTCCGATTTTTTTAATTATGTATGGAAAATCAACGATGAAACGTCTTCCCCTGATTGGACAAAAGTGAACAATGGAAATGATGTTATGGTCCAATTTCATACTCCGGGGACTTATAAAATTAAACTGATTATGACCAAACCCGGAAGCACCATAGGCAGGTGCAATTTAGATACCTTAGAAAAAACTGTTTATGTGTATCCCAATCCCTCTTATATTACACAACCCGCTTCAAGCAATGAATGTATTGGCGGTATCGCTTCTCCTTTAAATGTTTCCTACATCAACGGAGCAGGAACTCCTTCGTATCAATGGTATTCCTCTCCTGTGAACAGTAACACCGCCGGAACCATTATTTCAGGAGCAACTTCATCCACTTATATTCCCCCTACTTTTGCTTCGGGAACCAACTATTATTATTGTGTAATTCATTTTAATTCAGGAGGGTGCAACAACTTTACCTCCAATACCGCATCAGTTACCATTAACCCTGACCCTGTGATAACGTTACAACCCCAAAGTGCCACTTTATGTGTGGGCGGTATATTGCCTTCTCCTTTATCCGTTTCTTATTCTGGAGGAGTAGGGTCGCCTTCTTATCAATGGTTTTCTAATACGGTGAACTCCAATGTGGGGGGTACTTTAATTGCCGGAGCTAATGGTGCTGCTTATTTACCACCATTGTCTACTGCCATTGGAACATTTTATTATTATGTAAAGCTTTCCATGAGTGGCAGTGGTTGCGATACGGTGGTAAGTAATGCCACCCCAATCTCGGTAATCCCGAATCCGGTAATTACTTCTCAACCCATTGCAAGCCAATCTCTATGTCAATATGCTGTCCCTGTGAACCTTGTCGTAGTTGCCACCGGAGGCTTAGGCGCTTTTGTCTATCAATGGTATTCTAATATCACTAACAATAATACTGGTGGAACAATAATTTCAGGGGCTACCTCTTCAAGTTATACACCTCCAACCCTTACATCCGGAACCAAATATTATTATTGTATGATTACCCAATCCGGAGGTTCCGGTTGCGTGGTGACTTCAAATACTGCCAAAGTTATAGTTAACCCCTTGCCGGGGAAACCTTCAACGCCGGTGGCCAACAGTCCGGTTTGTCAAAGTACACAAAGTGTTTGTTATACATCGGGAAGTAGCAGTTATCAATGGCAAATGTTTCCTATAAGTGCGGGTGCCTTTTCAGCAAATGAAACATCCAATATGCCCACCATAACATGGAATTCAGGGTTTTATGGAACAGCCCGTATTCTTGTTAGAGGTGTAAATAGCTGTGGAATTGGAAGTCCATCTGATTCCCTTTATATTATGGTAAACCCAATACCGTTAAAACCCGATAAACCCACCGGAACCGACACCCTGCATTGTTCAAGCACCACCAGTTCAAGCTATTTTACACACAGCCTAGGTTACACATCCTCTTATACTTGGACAATACTGCCATCAACGGCAGGATCCATTTCAAATTATGGAGTTGTTACTTGGTCTCAGGCTTATTCCGGTTCTGCAAAAATATTTGTGAATGGAAACAGCAACTGTGGTACAGGGCCCACTTCTGACACCTTGTATTTGAACACCCAAACATTGCCCGGTAAACCAAGTGTGCCCATGGGTACTGTGCATTTTTGTCAAGGTACTTTTTCATCAAATTATACCACCATGGGTGGCTTGGCTGCCTCATCTTACCTATGGCAAATTTATCCATCTAATGCAGGAAGCGTTTCAGGTAGTTCAACCAGCTGTACAATTGCTTGGAATTCCAATTTTGCAGGCAATGCAAAACTTATCGTACGAGGTGTAAATAGTTGTGGAACTGGAATTTATGCTTCCGATACTTTAATAATAACGATAACTCCTCCCGCTTTCACCAATGTTTCCATTACTCCATCCATTGCCTCAATTTGTTATACTGATTCGGTCATGTTAAGCCTAAACGGAATGCCAAGCAGTGGCACATATACTTATCAATGGTATGCTAATTCAATAAACAACAATACCTCCGGAACTTTAATTTCGGGGGCAACAAGTCCCAATTATCTGCCTTCTAACACTGCAGTGGGAACAACCTATTACTACTGTATGGTAACTCAAGTAGGAGGGAATGGTTGTTATCCAAGCATAAACCCGGTTTCAGTTTCCATTACAGGGACCGTTGGTAATGCCGGAACGATTTCGGGTGTATCGTCTGTTCATCCCGGAGATACCTCTATAGTTTACAGCATTTCCCCCATTCAAAATGCTTCGAATTATATTTGGACTTTACCGGCAGGGGTTACAGGAAACAGCACCACCAATAATATTTCAGTTAATTTCGGTGCCAATATTCTCCAGGGAAGTATCAGTGTTAGAGGAAATAATGCCTGCGGTTTAGGAAATATTTCTACTATGGTTTTTAACGTAGATACTTTTAGGACGTTGAATTTACATTTATATCTGGAGGGTTTGTACAATCAAGGAACCCATTTAATGAATGCAGCCATGGATGGAAATACAGGTTTGCCAAAATGGGGGAGTAGTATAGCTGATAAAATTGATGTCAGACTGTTCCATGCTACTTCTCCCTTTAGCCTTATTGCTAATTTTAACAATATCAGCCTTTCTTCAGCCGGGAATGCAATAGTGCCTATTCCGGCAAGTCTCAACGGGAATTACTATGTTTCCATTAGAAACAGAAATCACTTAGAAGCTTGGTCGGCAAGCCCGATATCTTTCAATTCCTGGATCATACACTATGACTTTAGCACGAGTAATTTTCAAGCCTATGGATTGGATGCTCAAAAGCAAGTGGTTTATGGAGTTTTTGCATTATATGTCGGAGATGTAGATCAAAGTACCTTCGTTGATTTGGATGACTTTTTAATATTTGAACCCAACTTAACCAATGGAAGTGTTGGTTTTTTAACTTCTGACTTTGATGGCTCAGGTTATGTAGATCTCGACGATTTTGTTTTGTTCGAACCTAGCATTACGGAAGGAAATTCGTCTCAATTTCCCGGAAAAAAATAAAGAAATAGTTCATCAATAAAATTCCGTTAATAAGCCTAAATAACAAACTGATGCTAAGCCAGGTTAATTTGAGACCCAGCCAAAATTGCTTTGAATCTCAATTGGATGCAATAACTATACCTCCCAAAATTTGGTTGGGCTAGGAGATTATTAAATTGAGAAATGGAATAGAAAAAGTTCAGGGCTGCTACTTAAGCAGTTTCTTCTGAAAAAAGCTCAGGGCTATCTGCTTTCTTAGCAGCAGGTTTTTTCACTTTTTCGGCAGCTTTTTTGGGTGCTTTTTCTATGCCTGCACTTGCTTTTTTTGCTTCTTCAATTTGAGCGGCAGTTAAGGATTTGCTTTTTTTTGCTTTTCTTGTTACACCGGTAGTGCCTCTATGAATTTTACCTCTTTTGGTTTTAATATCGCCTTTTCCCATTGCAATTAGGTTTAAATTTTTATATTGATTAAAGTGCAAATGTAAATATATTTTTCAAGCTTTAGGGTTTTTTCTTAATTTTACAAATGCATTGAATTTATGAGTAGACCTAAAAACCATCTTTTTAATAAAATACCTTAGCATGAACAAAATTATCGCCCTTTTTATTGGAATCCTTTTTATTCAGTTGAATGTGGCTTTTGCCCAAAATATGCCCCATCATCTCACAGAAGAAGAGAAAATACTTATGCCTTCTTTTCTTAATCAGAACTTTCAGGCAGATAAAGCCACCGGAAAGATTTTTTTTACGCCTCCACCCTATACCGGGCTTCGTTCCATGGCGGAATGGGAAGAAATCTCAGCCCTGCTGATTACCTGGACCAGCTATACTTCTATATTAAGAGAAATCGTGAGAAATGCGGTGGTGGAATGCCCTGTATATATCAGTTGTTCTGATTCCAATTCGGTTAAAACCTACCTTACTTCCGGAGGCGTGAACCTGTCCAATGTGCATTATGTGGTGGTTCCGTATAACAGTGTTTGGTGTCGCGATTACTCTGCCAACAGCGTATATATTAATGGAGTGGATTCCCTAATTTTGGTAGATTGGAAGTACAATCGTCCCACCCGACCTTCTGACGATACCATGCCTCGAGCCATTGCCAAACTCACAGGTTTGGAATTGTACGAAATGAGCGCTTCTCCCTATACTTTAATTGCTACCGGAGGAAATTACATGAGTGATGGTTTCGGAACCGCCATGGCATCTCAACTTATAGATCAAGAAAATACCTCCTACACCGCTGCACAAATCGATACCATTTCCAAACAATTTTTGGGGATCAATCGCTACATTCGATATACTACTTTGCCTAATGATGGCATTCACCATATCGATATGCACATGAAATTGCTCGATGAAGAAACCCTGCTGGTAGGACAATATCCAACAGGTACTGCGGATGGACCTCAAATTGAAGCCAACATTCAATATTTGCTTAGCAATTTTAATTCGGTTTTTGGTACCCCATATAAAATTGTTCGTATCCCAATGCCTCCCGATTCAGTGCAGTTAAACTACCCCCCTTCGAGCAGTTATTATACCTATACCAATGGCGTTTTTGTGAATAAAACCTTTATTTTTCCTACCTACTATAGCAAATTTGATACTACGGCTACCCGCATTTATAAAGAGAATTTGTCAGGTTATAAAGTGGTAGGAATCAATTGCAATGCATCCATTCCTTCCAGTGGAGCCATTCATTGCATAACCCATTGCCTGGGATCTTACAATCCTTTATTGATATCCACTCAACGTTTGCCCGATACCTATAACACTACCACCCCGTACCAGGTGAATGCCAAGATTATGAACAAATCGGGAATTCAAAGTGCTTGGGTTTATTACAGAACCGATACTACCCTTGCTTATACGCAAGTAAGCATGACGTTGACCAATGCCAGCCAGAATGTTTGGACGGGGCAAATTCCGGCTCAAACCGGAGGGAAAACGGTGTATTATTATGTAAAAGCCCAATCCAATAATGGAAAGCAACAAGTACGACCCATCACTTCACCTACAGGGTATTATAGTTTTAACGTACTGCAATCCAATGGGGTAGAAGAACTCAGGCACACTACTCAACTTCTGAATGTATATCCCAATCCGGCCTCATCCATAACTTGTATCCCTATTGAAAATGCTGCTTCCGGTATAGGTGCTCTTGAATTATACAATATGCTGGGAGAGAAAGTGCTTGGCATTTATAATGGAAGCATACCTCTGGGCAAGAGCAATTATTTTATCGATGCTTCAACCTTAAACTCGGGAACATATTTTATTAAATTAAGCATAGGAAATACCTTTCAATACCAAAAGTTGATTGTAAAGTAAGCTAATGATTCGGGTTATCCGTTTCTTGGTGCATGGTAATTTGGTGACAACCAATAGAAGATTATCAAATACCGCTTAATCTAATATTCAATTCTTTTAATTGCTCTTCCGAAATGGGTGCAGGAGCATCCACCATGGTATCTCTACCGGTGTTGTTTTTGGGGAAAGCGATGAAATCTCGTATGGTTTCAGAACCACCAAACAAACTGCACCAGCGGTCGAAGCCAAAAGCTACTCCCCCATGAGGAGGCGCTCCAAATTCAAAAGCATTCATCAGAAAGCCAAATTGCGACTGCGCCAGCTCTTCGGTAAATCCCAACACCTGAAACATTTTATGCTGTAATTCTTTATTGTGAATTCGAATGGAACCCCCACCAATTTCCACCCCATTGATAACCAAATCATAGGCGTTGGCTCTCACTGCAGCAGGATTGGTATTAAGCAATGCTACATCTTCAGGTTTAGGAGAAGTAAAAGGATGATGCATGGCATAAAAACGCTTGCTTTCTTCATCAAACTCCAATAAAGGAAAATCCACCACCCATAAAGGTGCAAATACATCTGCTTTGCGATATCCCAAACGAGTTCCCATTTCTAAGCGAAGTTCCGAGAGTGCTTTGCGAGATTTGTGTGCTACCCCGGCCAAAACCAACATTAAATCTCCTGGTTTTGCGCCAAAAGCTCCAGCCCATTGCTTCAGGTCTTCTTCGGAATAAAATTTATCTACCGACGATTTTATTGTACCATCCACATTGTATTTTACCCAAACCAAACCGGTGGCACCAATCTGAGGTTTTTTTACAAATTCGGTGAGCTCATCCAATTGTTTTCGAGTATATTCTGAACAACCGGGAGCACAAATACCCACTACCAATTCAGCTTGATCGAAAACTACAAAGTTTTTCCCCTGGGTTAAATCTACTCCGGATTCCGAATTCAGTTCTACAAATTTCATATCAAAACGCAAATCGGGTTTGTCGGAACCATAATATTTCATGGCATTTTCGTAGGTCATTCGTTCGAACTTTTCAAGATGAACGCCTTTTACGGCTTTGAAAAGATGCAAAGCCAATCCTTCAAAGGTGTTTAATATGTCTTCCTGCGTTACAAATGACATTTCGCAGTCGATTTGAGTAAACTCCGGTTGACGATCGGCACGGAGATCCTCGTCTCTGAAACAACGAACAATTTGAAAATAACGGTCGAACCCAGAAACCATGAGCAACTGCTTGTATGTTTGTGGTGATTGGGGTAGGGCATAAAACTCTCCTGAATTCATACGGGAAGGAACCACAAAATCGCGGGCTCCCTCAGGAGTGGATTTAATGAGATAAGGAGTTTCAATCTCCAGAAAATTCAGCGTATTAAGGTAATTGCGAGTCTCAATAGCCATCTTATGGCGAAGCTCAATATTGTCTTTTACAGTCGAACGTCTTAAGTCGAGGTAACGGTATTTCATACGAATTTCATCCCCGCCGTCGGTATGGTCTTCTATGGTAAATGGAGGGAGGATGGAGGAATTGAGTACTTCAAGCTTTTCTACAATGATTTCAATTTCGCCGGTGGGAATCTTTAGGTTTTTATTGCTCCTTTCCGAAACGGTTCCGGTGGCAGCAATTACAAATTCTCTTCCCAATTTACGGGCACTTTCACATAAATCTGTATGCGTTTCCATATTGAAAACCAATTGGGTAATGCCATATCGGTCGCGGAGGTCAATAAAGGTCATTCCTCCCAAATCTCTCGAGCGCTGTACCCAACCACATAAGGTTACAGTTGTATTTTGATGGTGTATTCTTAATTCTCCGCAAGTATGAGTTCGTAACATAGTGTAAAGTTTAATTGAACTGCGAAATTATAAAAAAGTGGGATATGGTGGGCAATTTATAGGGGATTAGAATGTTGGTTAATGAAAAGAGAATGTCCCAAGGATGAAGATGGAAAATGTTCTTGATTTACCATTGAAACTGTAAATCAAATATTTTCTTGGGTATTTCCCCAATAATTGAAGCTTTTTATGTTCGAAGAACTGAATATTTGAACACAATTATATGCCTTAAAAAGAGCGAAAATGCGGTGAAGTGATTTTTTTCAGATGATGCAATTCATAAAACCTATGCTTTTGTGAATTGCAAGCATTCCCAAATATTAATTGGACTGTGGGTTCTAAATTGGCCGGTAAACTTATCGTGAGGCGATTAAGTGAACAATTATCCCAATGATTAATGAATCTTCACAATTTTCTTAGTGGCTAGCAGATGGTGGTTTTTGCCATAACACTTAACATAATAGCACCCATTCGAAAGTTCTTGTAAGGAAATATGTTTACGCAGATTAACATCTGAATAGGTTTTCGAAAACACATGTATTCCGGTGAGGGTATATAATTCTATCTCTCCAATGAGTTGATTCGATGATACTTCAATGAAATCTTGTGCAGGATTTGGATACACTTCTATGGTTGAATTCGCATTCTCGGCAACACCTAAAGAAAACAAAGTTGTATCGAAATACTCTACCGTAACCACCCCACTGCGGTTGAGTACTTTAAGAACCGGGATTCCTTTTTGCTTTGCCAACCATTTGTATTCCGTTTCATTTCTGTTCATCCGGTAACCAAACCCAAAAGTATCGACATAAATGGTATCGCTAATAAACAAATCCGATTTAACCCTCATTACACTGAAAGTATCGTGAGGTAAGATTAAGGTACCCCATCCATCTACGGTATTGTGTCTGTGTTTTGTTTCTGCAAAAAAACCAAGATTAGGGATTTGAGCAGAATATGTGGCAACCGATGAATCTTGATCGCCCAAAACTAAAGGGAAATTGTACCAAACATCGGCATTATCATATTTTAAAGGCATAGGAAACCCATTAATGGAAGCACCAATGCCTACTTGAGAAAATCGACTATTTCCATCCTTATAGAAATTATACACATTTGAAAGTGTAATCGTTGGTATAGGAACTGATCCCGCTTGTGGAGAACCCGCAGTGGCTTTATGTAAGGTGTCAAATGGGTTGTTATAAGTAAAAACATAAGTAATAGGCGTAGAACTTACGGTAACAAAGGTGTCAGCCGAATTAGCAGTGGATGTTATGCTAGAAAAATCCCAAGTATAATTGGCCCCTGTAGGAGTAAAACTTGCAGCGGAAACTGCCGTATAGGTGAACTTAGGATATATATTACCCGGTTGGGGCATGTCGTTTTTATCAATGCTTACTTGAGCATTTACCGCATTGAGCAAAATACAAATGAAAGAAAATAGAAAGTATTGTTTTTTCATGTTACATTGGTTTTCACAAAGATACGTTATTATAATGCAATTAATTCCTTAATAAAGGTTAAAGAATTATAAAATCGTTTTTCACCCACATCATGAACAATTTTGTAATTAAAATGATAATCCTCTAATGCTTGTTTGTATAGTTCAAAAAGGTAAGCCCTTTGCGTTGGATGCTCTCGCAGCGGATCGTGCTCCCAAGGAATATCAGGTTTGCATAACAAATAGAGGTCGTAGGGGTTTGTTTGAATATTTTCTATTATCCAAGGGTCACATTTTTGAAATCCAACTTCACTCCATATTTTTGTCACTAATAAATCGGTGTCGCAAAATAGGATTTTTTCTACTTCTCGAAGTGATTTCCTCTCCTGATTGAGTTGTCCTTTTGCAATTTCTACAATATCTTCAAAAACATAAGGTCTTCCGAGATTATTCAAATATGCTCTGGAATACTCTTCAACCCAAAAAGTGTTAAAATGAGCTGCTAAATCTCTTGCTAAAGTAGTTTTACCCGTTGACTCAGGACCCGTTATTGCTATCCTATACTTTTTACCAAATCTTTCTTCCATGTGAAATAACCGTTAAATGCTAAAATGATTAAGATAAAATAGAAAACCACTGTAGGATACAAACCTTGAGAAAGGTAAAGTACTACCGAAACCGCATCGGCGAATATCCAAAGTAACCAATTCTCAAGAATTTTCCTTGCTTGCATCCAGGTTCCTATAATCCCAAGCGAAGTAGTTGTTGCGTCTAAAAGATTGGTCGTAATGCTTTGGTTGGAGTTGCCAAGGAAAAAATATACCAGGGAGAACGTAATCACAAAAATGATGGCACACCAAATGAGGGTTTTGGCCTTCAAATTCGAGATGGACACTTTTTTATGTTCCTTCCCTTTAACCCATGTATACCATCCATAAATGCTGATAAATACATAGATCACTTGTAAGCTCATGTTCCCAAAAATACCTGCATCAAAAAACACATAAATGTAAATGAGAACATTCAATATACCTACGAACCAACACCATGCATTCTGTCGAGTAGCAAGGATGACATATAAAACTCCTAATATAGAACCTAAAAGCTCAATGTAATTATGAGATAACCACTCGAAAATACTTTGAATTATCATGTATTTTAGAAATCGTAAATAGCCGAAAGTGTGAATCTGAAATTTGCAAATTCTTTCGACTGTTTAAATTGAAAACGTTTATCAGGAACTCCATAAGCAGCCACGGTGTATTCTCCTTCCATGCCGATATGTAATTTATCTTTTATAAACATAACCATAGGAGCGATTCTATACACATAGTAAATATCCGGATCTCTTGCATATACAGTACTGATTACCTCTTTTGAAGTGCCAAAGTTTTTAGTGTAACCGACAAAAACTCCAAATTGCCATTTTTCCCCGGTAGTCATGATATGAATAAAGGAGTTCAAGTAATTCAGAGAAACATATTGCTTTCGGTTGGTGGAACTTTCAATAGCAGAAACGCCATAGCCTCCCAACATGGAATGATCGTTGAGATTTTGTCCATATGTGCTTTCTATTTTTAGAATCATAAATGGGAAAGTAATCTTGCTAAAAGCCAAAGCCGCATAATTGTCAATAAATTCATTTGCCATGTAGGAACTATCCGTTATCAGTCGAGGAGTTAATCGTTTATAATCTCCGCCAATTCCTATGATATAATCTTTTCCTTTGAACTGAATTTGAGAGTGTACATTTGGGATACCACTGTT
>CAZJBB010000061.1:0-15977 GCA_964543995.1 uncultured Bacteroidales bacterium | reverse complement strand
GTGTATCTTGAAGTGAATAACATTTTAGACACTAAAAATGTTAAATCAGTATATCGTTCAACCGGTAATCCCGATGACGATGGATATTTAGCAGCCGCAGAATACCAACAAGCGATCTACTCTAACATCAACCCTGCATCTTTTATTGATATGTATAACACAAGAGTACAAAATCCATACAACTATAGTTTGCCAAGACGTATTCACTTTGGTGTTTCTTTTAGTTTTTAATTTGTTTTTTAAAATATAATCTCAATCCTTTGTAACAATGAAAAATATATTTAAAATCCTTTTTTCAACTGTACTTTTGCTTTCATTTAGCAATCAAAGCAATGCAGAACGCTATCACAACGAAAAACCCAATAAAAGCTCGTTTCAAAATAAAGCTGCGGCATGTGTACCAGCTACAGGTTCTAATGAGCTTAATATCAATAATGTAAGAGCAAGAATCAACACGGGAGGCGATATGTGGTGGGATTTCTCTGTTTCCCGTTATGAAATTCCCAAAGGATCACGTAAAACTTCTATGTTTTCTGGTTCATTGTGGATTGGAGGCTTAGATGTAAACGGTCAGCTCAAATTAGCTGCGCTTCGATACAGACAAACAGGAAATGATTACTGGCCAGGACCACTTACCGTGGATGGAACCGCATTTGTTGATCAAGAAACCTGTGATTTGTATGACAAACACTTCAAAATTACTCGCTCTGAAGTAGAAGCTTTTAAATCTTATTATGATGAACATCACACCATACCTGCAGATGTGCCAAAATCGATTAAAGATTGGCCGGGCAATGGTGACATTACTAAAGGTCAAGCATTTATGCTGGCACCTTTCTTCGACCGTAATGGAGATGATGTATATAGCTGGGAAGATGGTGATTATCCCTATTATGATTTTGCTAATGACCTTTGCCCAAGAAACCCTGAAAATAAAGGAAAACCGATTATTAAAGCGGCTGTTAAAGGTGGACATGGAATTGCTAACCCTAACAGAGACCTTGCCGATACAATGGGAATTTTAGTTGACCAAGTACTTAAAGGTGACCAAACATTGTGGTGGGTATTTAACGATAAAGGAAATGCCCATACCGAAACCAAAGGCGATCCCATTGGACTTGAAATTCGTGCTCAGGCCTTCGCTTTTGCTACCAATGATGAAATTAACAACATGACATTCTATTCTTATGAAATCATCAACCGTTCAACATATACTTTAACTGAAACATACTTTAGTCAATGGGTGGATACCGATTTAGGTTACCCCCGCGATGACTATGTCGGATGTGATGTATTAAGAGGTTTGGGATATTGCTATAATGGAAAAGACCCTGATGGTAGCGGTCGTTATGATGAATATGGTGCTCAACCTCCCGCTATTGGTGTTGACTTCTTCCAAGGACCTTATATGGATCCTGATGGATTAGATAATCCTGCTTATGATATTACCAATCCGACGATAAACTGTAATGAAGCTGTTAATGGTGTGAACTTTGGAGACAGCATTGTAGATAATGAACGTTTTGGGATGAGACGTTTTGTATTCCATAACAACTCCAGTGCCGGTGCCATCGATGCAATGACCGATCCGGATATTGCTATCCAATATTACAACTTATTAAAAGGGATTTGGAAAGACGGACAAAAAATGAAATATGGTGGAAATGCTTATTCTACCGGAGCTTTAGGTCCTGAATGTGATTTCATGTTCCCCGGATTAACTGACCCTTGTAACTGGGGAACCGGTTTACAACCCCCCGTTGGTGATAAAAAATGGACAGAAGAAACGGCTCATAACCAACCTGAAGACAGACGTTTTATGCAATCTGCCGGACCTTTTACCCTTCGTCCGGGAGCAGTAAATTATATTACCGTGGGTATTCCTTGGGCAAGAGCTTCTAGTGGAGGTCCTTTTGCTTCCGTCGAGTTATTACGCAAAGTGGATGATAAATGCCAAACATTGTTTGACAACTGTTTCAAAGTAGTAGATGGTCCTGATGCTCCTGATTTAACCATCCAAGAGCTTGACAAACAACTCATTCTGTATATTAGTAACCGAAAAGGTTCAAATAATTTTAATGAACAATACAAAGAGTTAGACCCAAGTATTCCTGTATATGGTACCGGGGCTGATTCAGCTACCTTAAACGACAGATACTATCATTTCGAAGGCTATCAGATTTTCCAAGCCAAAGATGCAACGGTTACGGTTGCTGACATTAAAAATGATAATTTGGCTCGTTTGGTTGCCCAGTGTGATATTAAAAATTATGACAAAGATGGTAACCCAATCGGACAATTGGTAAACTACTATTACTCTGACCAAATGGGAGGTAGTGTTCCTTACGAAGAAGTAAACGGAGCCAATACCGGAGTTATTCACTCTTTCCCGGTTACCGAAGATAAGTTTGCCGAAGGAACCGATAGGAGATTAATTAATCATAAACAATATTATTTTATAGCAATTGCTTATGCTTATAATAATTATTCTAAATATTCTCAAGATCCTAACGTATTAAACGGATTATATGGACAAAAACAACCCTATAAAGCCGGACGTAAAGCAGCAACCAGTGGAATTTTAACTTATGTAGGTATTCCTCATATTCCAAGTCCGGAAAGCAATGGTACGGTTCAAAATTGTGTTTATGGCGCCGGACCTAAAATTACGCGTATCGAAGGTCAAGGAAATGGAGGATTGGTTATTGATATGACCCAAGCTTCTATTGATGCTATTATGCAAGGTGCGCCTTGGAAAAACTTAACTCCTGAATATCAAAACAATGCAGGGCCGCTGAATGTTAAAGTTATTGACCCATTGAATGTTAAACCCGGAGACTATATATTAAAGTTCAAAGTAAGAGATACAGCTACGGGTGATATCAAAGTAGATTCAAACTGGATGTGGACCTTGTACTATAACAATTACGCAGATTCCATCAACTCCGACCAAACCATTAATGTGGCAAATGAACAGCTTTTACTCGATCATGGACTGTCGATGACCGTTTATTTAAATCCTTACAAACCATTGTACTCTGACTATTCAAGTACTTTTGCAGGCTGCACTGATATTAAATTCCTTGAAGCTTCCATCCATTTTGGCGATAGCAGTAGACAATGGATTGCCGGTGTCCCTGACATTGATGGTGGAGGAGATCCGGAAACTAATCCTTATGCAGCATTCAACTGGATACGATCCGGAACACTAAAGTCAAACGATTCCCCAACGGCATCAGACTTGAGAATCGAAGATTATTCAATAAATGTGGGTAGTGGAAACAGAGATTTAAAGTTTCTTGATCCTAGCGAACAGTTTGAAAAAGTATTGAGTGGAACTTGGGCACCTTATCGCATGTGTTCCAAATGGAAATATGGACCTCAGAAATCCGATGGATTTGTTGATGGAGCCAATAAATTAACCAATTTAGCCAGTGTTGATGTCGTCATTACATCCGATAAAAGCAAATGGACTCGTTGTCCGGTAATTGAACTATGCGAGGACCCCATTTTATCAGAAGGCGGAGCTGCTAAGTTCGACGTTAGAAAAGGCCAATCATTAAATAAAGACGGAAACCCCGATGGTACCGGAACTGGTATGAGTTGGTTCCCCGGATATGCAATTAACATTGAAACCGGTGAACGTTTAAATATGATGTTTGGTGAAGACTCTTGGTTGGTTGCAGAAAATGGTAGAGATATGAAGTTCAATCCAACTTCACATTATACGACACCTTTAGGAGATATATTATTTGGAGGAAAACATTATGTATATATCATGGGACATAACCAAATGGGTGGAACACCAAGTGCAAACGATTGCCCTGCTTATGATGAAGGTGCATGGTTGTATTCAAAACTAACCTCTTCACTTCCCGTAGATAGAAAATGGCCGTGGGCCAATGCCATGTGGGTAAGTTTACCTATGAAAGTTCCGGGTGAAACTTGGCTTGCAAACGATGTAAAAGTGAGACTCCGTATGGCAAAAACATACAAGCAATATTACGCTACATCACTAGATGGTGCTGCCAATCCTCAAAATGAAAACTATCCTATGTATTCATTTAATACCGGGGATATTGCAACGGTAACGAACAATAATGATGCTGCAAAAACAGCTCTCGATTTAATCAATATCGTTCCGAATCCTTATTACGCTTTTTCAAAATATGAAACCAGCCAAATTGACAATCGTGTTAAAATTGTAAACTTACCTGTAAAGTGTAGCATTTCAATTTATTCTGTAAATGGAACCTTAATTCGTCAGTTTAAAAAAGATGACAATTTTAAAACCTCAGTTGACTGGGATTTGAAAAATCATGCAGGCATTCCTATTTCCGGCGGTGTATATATTATTCATGTAAAAGCCGATGGAATTGGAGAGAAAGTAATTAAATGGTTTGGTGTTCTTCGTCCAACTGACTTAAATTCATTCTAATGCAGCAAATACAGTTAACATTAACGACTAAAATTATTAATATGAAAAGAATATCTAAAAATATTATACTCGCTCTGCTGATAACTATTTTGCCTGCATCTATTTTACTTGCCGGTAACGAAGACCGTTCCGGACAAGCTGGTGCAGCCGAATTACTTATTAATCCTTGGGCAAGAAGTTCCGGCTGGGGTTTATCCTCTACTGCAAGTGCGAGAGGCATGGAAGCTTCATTTATGAATATTGCCGGTTTGGCTTTTACAAAAAAAACGGAAATCATCTTTTCTCAAACTCAATGGCTAAAAGGATCAGGTGTAAATATTAGCGCATTTGGTCTAGCCCAAAAAGTAGGTGAATCCGGAGTTTTGGGATTAAGTATCATGTCAATGAGCTTTGGAAAAATTGAGAAAACGACTGTTGATCAACCTGAAGGTGGTTTTGGAACCTTTTCACCAAGTTTGATGAATATTGGAATTTCTTATGCAAAAGCATTTTCACACAGTATTTATGGAGGTGCTAACATTAAGATTATCAGTGAATCTATTGATGATGTATCTGCCAGTGGAATTGCTATTGATGCTGGTATTCAATATGTTACCGGAGAATATGACAACGTTCGTTTTGGGATTTCTCTTAAAAACGTGGGTTCTACCTTAAGTTTCTCGGGTGATGGTTTTTCTATCAGAGGCTTGGTTACCGGTTCTCCAAATAACTTGACCATAGAACAACGTTCTGCTGATTTTGAATTGCCTTCATTGTTAAACATTGGTGCCGCTTATGACATTTATTTCAAAGCGGATCATAACCATCGATTAACTTTAGCTGGTAATTACACCTCGAATTCATTTACAAAAGATCAATACTGTGCCGGAGTGGAATATGGATTAAAAAACTATTTGATGCTCAGAGCAGGCTATACTTATGAAGCCGGTTTACTTGATAATGCTTTGAGAACCAATGCTTCATCCGGTATTTCTGCGGGTCTAACAGTACAAATTCCTTTAAGTAAAGACAAAGATAAAGGTTCAACTTTTGCCCTGGATTATTCCTATCGTTCAACAAGTCCATTTAATGGAACCCATTCGATTGGTGCAAGAATTAACCTATAAACAATCTTAAGCAGAAATTTCTGCTATTTCATGAAAACACAAAGGACCCTTTAATTGGGGTCTTTTGTCATTAAAACGCTTAAACATAAACGCTATGACCAACGTTAAATATTATACGAAAGAAGGACTTAGTAAATTAAAAGAAGAGCTCACTGAACTTACAACAGTTCAACGTCCTTTTATTTCACAACAAATTGCTGAAGCAAGAGACAAAGGAGATTTATCTGAAAACGCTGAATACCATGCTGCTAAAGAAGCCCAATCCCTTTTAGAACTAAAAATTGCTAAATTACAAGAAACCATTAGCAATGCTAGAGTGGCTGATGAAAGTAAAATGGATTCTACAAAAGTGTTGCTTTTTACTATTGTTAAAATAAAAAATCTTTCTAACGATTCTACCAAAGTATACACCTTGGTTCCGGAAACTGAAGCTGATTTGAAAACCGGTAAACTTTCGGTAACCTCTCCAATTGCAAAATCTTTGCTTGGTAAATCAGTTGGAGATACTATTGAAGCAAATGTTCCTTCAGGTAAAGTTTCTTTCGAAATTATTGAAATCATTAAGCATTAACTATGTCTAGTATATTTACCAAAATTATTCAAGGGGAAATTCCTTGCTATAAAGTAGCTGAAGACGAAAACTATTTTGCTTTTTTAGACATTAACCCTTTAGCAAAAGGACATACGCTGGTAATACCCAAAAAAGAAGTAGATAATATATTCGATTTAGAGCCGGAACTCTACGCCGGCTTATTCCTATTCGCCCAACGCATTGCCAAAGCCATGCAACCCCATTTTGATTGCAAGAAAATTGGCATTGCCGTTATCGGCTTGGAAGTTCCCCATGCGCATATCCACCTTGTGCCTATTAACGGAGTTCATGATATTGATTTTAAGAAACCTAAATTGGCATTGGAATCAAATGAGTTTCTTGGGATTGCCAACAAAATTAAAAGTGGATTAGTCTAATATTTTATTTGATATAGTTCCGACTTGTAATTCAAACTTAATTTTATTAATGTTTACAATTAAGGGGTTAAAAATCGATTTTCCCCCTGGATTACAACATTTTATAACTAAAGTTAATAAGGCTGAATTAATTGTTGCTATATTAGCTGTTTAATCGTCACAGGGTTTAAAAAAACCTTTTTTTTGATTGTCTGTTTTAAGAAAGCAGATTTTCGAACCTTTCTTAAAATAAGTTGTTGAAGTGGTAAATGAAATTTTTAAAAATTGAAAAACGCTGTTATTAGAATAGAAGATAAGCTAGGAAGCATTCCATTTTTTATATCACGACTTCATGAAGAAATAAAACGAACTTCCCCCCATATTCATGAAGAGTATTTTGAAATAGTTTTTTTATTAGAGGGAGAGGGATTTCATTGGATAGAAGATGAAAAATATACCCTATCAGCACCGGAGTTTTATTTTTTAAAACCTGGACAGTTGCATAATTGGGAGTTCGTGTCAACTCCAAAAGGGCATGTAATACTTTTTAAAGCTTCCTACTTCGATCCTATTCAAGAATGCATTAGTACAAATTTAATTAGTAAGCTGTCTGATACTTTCAAAATTCCTATAATTAACCATAGTTCCCCAAGGTTTATTCTTGATGAAATTTTGTATGAATTTGAAGAGAATCATCCTCACTCCGAAAATATTATTCATGGATACATGTCAGCACTTTTCGGAAAAATGCTTCAGTTTTCTTCAATTCATGAAAAACGGCAAAATGTTCCTTTATCCTTGTATCATCGATTTTTAGATTTAATTCACACAAAATGTCCTCATGTTCATACAGTAATCGACTTTGCTGAAATGCTTAACACCACTCCTAGATCAATAAATACAGCATGCATAAAAAATTCGGGTAAAACAGCCGGCAAACATATTGCTTCAAAAATTCTTTTGGATGCAAAACGATATGTACTAAATACGGAGAAAACCATGAGTGAAATTGCTCAAATGTTGTATTTTAACGATACTTCCTACTTCGTAAAATTCTTTAGAAAGCAAGAAGGAATGACACCTATTCAATTCAGAAATAATCATAAATAGTTTTTTGGCTTTTTACAAAATTCTATTAAATTACCTTAAAACTCCCCCAATTTAGAATTCTCCTTGTATTGAAAGGTCTGAAAAACAGACTAAAACATTTATACGAACGGTATTAGCAATTAAAATGCTCTAAAATCAATATCCTTAATATGGTATTATAATACCATATTATTACCCATTTTCACCGAAATATTAGCCTTTTAACATTTAATTTTGCAAACATTATATAAAGATAAAGTTCCCTTTTAAAAACCATGATATTTTGATAGCTAATTGAATTTAGCTTCAATTTTATTTTGGGTTTACACGTGAAAATAAATTCATCAATATGAAAAATAAAATAAACATTTCTTTTAAGTTCTTGCTCGTTTCAGTTGTATTTAGCTTGAATTTCATTTTTGGCTCAAGTACCAACGCCCAAATATTATCGCAGAATTACTTATGGGCAAAAAGCTCTAGTGGTTTCGGTACTTATGGCAACACGGGTGATGTTGTCACTGATGCCAGCGGAAATGTTTATGTTTCAGGGGTGTTTAGCAGCCCAACCATCACATTTGGGAACACAGTTTTAACATATATATCCGATGCCTATAGTAATGTTAACGGTTATTTGGTGAAGTACGATGCTTCAGGAGCCTTGCTTTGGGCCAAGAATTTTCCTTCCGGTTTAGATAACTATTCCAGCGGGAATGCTCCTTTCCCTATCCATATATGTGCAGATGGTTCAGGAAATGTTTATGTATCTGAAACTTATTACTCTCCATATGATAATATCCCTGTTATATCAAAATACGATGCTTCCGGAAATCTACTTTGGACAAAGCAAGCTACATCAAATGTAACTCATGATGATTTGTACCCAACCCATATTCATCATGGATTTGGGGATTCTAGGGGTGGTATTGCAGCGGATGGATCCGGAAATGTTTATATTACCGGTGTGTTTGCTTACAGTATCTCTTTTGGAACTTATACATTAACCGGTTACAATATTGACGGAGGAAACGTAAGAGATGTTTATATCGCAAAATACAATTCACAAGGGAATGTGTCATGGGTGCAGCAAATTTCTAACTCTACCAATAGTAGTGCAGGTAAATTAGCCAACAGTATTGCTGCGGATAGTTATGGAAATATTATTGTTACGGGAGGAACGAGTGGAAGTAGTTTGAATTTTGGTGGAATCATTTTAAATACGTTTGCTGGAGGAACAGGATTTATCACTAAATACAGCTCTTCAGGAATGGCAATGTGGGCCAAAAATGTAAATGATGCTTATGCAAACGTTTCTGCTGATGGGACCGGAAATTCATACTGTTGGGACGTGAACACATTGACAAAATATAATGTAAATGGAGATACTCTTTGGAGAAAACCTGCTTTATACGGAATAAAACCTTTTACTGATGTTAATGGGAACTCATATTCTTATGCCGGTAGCAATGGTTTGACAAAGTATGATGCTTCAGGTCACCTGTTATGGGCAAGAACCATGCCTGCAGGAGCTGCAGTTACTGCTGATTTGAATGGAAATATATTTGTTCATGGTGGATTTTCTACACCCAATATTATTTTTGGAGGAACCAGCCTAACGAATTCCAATTCCAATGGAACCAATACCTTTTTAACTAAAATTTGCCAACAGACTAGGCCTGTAATTACTTCATCGGGTTCAGATACCCTTTGTCAGGGAAATACTGTTACTTTGACCTCTACAGCGGCTACTTCTTATTTATGGAGTACAGGGGCTACTACCCAATCCATCATGGTTTCTACATCAGGCAATTATTCAGTAATTACTTACAACGCAAATGGCTGTGCTGAAACTTCACTAAGCAAGACCATTTTGGTGGAAAATCCTTTAAGCCCGGTCATCACTCCCAACGGAGCTACGACTTTCTGCCAAGGAGGAAATGTGAACTTAAGTTCTAGTCAAGGTAATAATTATTTGTGGAGCAATGGATTAACTGCTTCAAACATCGACGTTCATACCGCAGGTAATTATACGGTAACGCAAACGAATTCATGCGGAAGCTATACTTCTGCAGTTACTTCAGTGCAGGTAAATCCTAATCCACCAACCCCAACGATTACACCCATCGGACCATTTACCTTCTGTCAAGGAGATTCCGTTATCTTAACTTCCAGTGCTTCGAGCGGCATTTCATGGAATACGAATGCAACAACACCCTCAATAAAAGTTACGGAAACAGGAGGCTATTCCGTTATTGTTACCGGGTTAAATGGGTGTTCAGCACCTTCAGTACAGGTAATTGTCAATGTAATTCCAAGTGTGTCACCCTCCGTGAGCATTGCTGCTTCTGCCAACCCAAGTTGTGATGGGGCTTTGGTTAATTTTACTGCTTCTCCCATTAATGGAGGCATCCAAACCCAACCAAGCTATCAATGGCAAATTGGAGGGGTTAATGTGAATAATGCAACCAGTGCTACCTATTCTTATAGTCCCCAAAGCGGAGATGCCCTAAGTTGCCTTATGACCTCGGGTGAAACCTGCACTATAGGTAGCCATATCGTAAACTCGAATATAGTGCACATGATCGTTAATCCTGCACCTCAACAACCGAGCAGTATTAGTGGAAATCTTACCGTTACAGAAGGCAGTACGCAGACGTACACCATAAGTCCTGTTTCGGGAGCCTTAGACTACACCTGGACGCTCCCTTATGGATGGACGGGAAATTCAAATTCAACTTCTATAACTGCCACGGTAAGTAATCTGTCAGGGGTAATTTCAGTGACAGCAAATAATGCCATTTGTCCAAGCATTGCAAGAACAATTAATGTTCACAATTTAACAGGAAACCCAATAGCAACTAATGGTGGAAGTTCATTTTTCTTTTGTGGTAATGATGTGCATGCTTTTGGAAGCAATGGACAAGGTCAATTGGGGGTAAATAACACTGCTGAAAATAATTATTTGGTTTCCGGTTCATTTTTGGGATTTTCTACCGGTGGTTTACATTCATTATTTTTTAAAAGCGATGGAACTGCATGGGCAAGCGGATTTAATGCTAACGGCCAACTTGGGAATAATTCCACGGTAAACCAAAATACTCCGGTGCAGGTGATTGGATTAACCGGAATTATTGCAGTAGCTGCAGGGGGAAGTCATTCTCTATTTTTGAAAAATGATGGTACCGTTTGGGCTTGTGGTGATAATGGTACCGGTCAATTGGGAGACAATTCAACCAGTGAAAACCATGTTGCAACTCAAATCGCAGGGCTTAGCGGAATTGTTGCTATTGCAGCAGGTGCGAGCCATTCACTTTTTTTGAAAAATGACGGAAGCGTGTGGGCTTGTGGTGGTAATTATAATGGTGAATTAGGGGATAATACCATCATTGATCGGCATGCTCCAATACAAGTATTAGGAGTAAATAGTATTCTTGCCATTTCAGCAAATTTAAGTCAGTCCTTTTTTTTAAAAAACGATGGATCAGTTTGGGCTTGTGGTAATAATGGGTATGGTCAGTTGGGGAATAATACCCTTATTGATCAACATATAGCCACACAAATTTCCGGTTTAACAGGGATTGTTTCTGTTGCTGCAGGGGAAAGTCATACTCTTTTTTTGAAGAATGATGGAACGGTTTGGGCTTGTGGTGGTAACTATGGAGGGGGAGGTACACCGGGCTCATGGCTTTCACCTGCTCAAATTTCCGGGCTAAATAATATTAAAGACATTGCAGCAGGATATAACGAATCTTTTGCTGTAAAAAACGACAATTCTTTCTTGCATTGGGGCAGTACTGCTCAATTGCCATCATATTTTGCGGATTCTATCAATATAGGAGGAACAGTGTCAGAGAATATAATTAATATTTTCCCTTGTTGTCCAAGACCGGATGTTCCAAATGTTATAGCCAGTCAACCTATTGTTTGTAATGGAAATTCAAGCACATTATCTATTGGTTCGGCTCAACTACGTGGTGCCTCAGTTTGGAAATGGTACTCAGGAAGTTGCGGAGGCACCTTGCAGGGTTCAGGAGATAGCATAACGGTATCTCCTTTAGTAAACACTTATTACCATGTAAGGGGCGAAGGTAGTTGTATTATAGGATATTGTGGTTACATTTCAATAAAAACTTCACCGGATGTTCCAACAGGATTATCCCAGCTTTACAGATGCACTAATTCAACAACCCTTGATTTGCTGCCTAATGATTCAACCATTCACTGGTTTTCTGCTGCAACCGGAGGAAATGCGCTCTCAACCAACATCGGTTTGATTGATGAAAATCATTATTACGCAAGTAAAACCATTAATGGATGCGAAAGCCAAAGCAGGCTTGATGTAAAGGTTTTATTGCGTTCTGGTCTTTGGAAAGGAGGCACTTCCGGTGATTGGGAAAATGCTTTAAATTGGTGCAGTGGGGTCCCAACCGATACAGCAAGTGTAATTATCCAACCTGCTAATGATGCCTCTTTTATGCCTTATATTTCAGCCCCTTTGAACCATCCGGCCACTTGCAATAACTTATTGATAAGCAATGGTAGTTCTTTGATGATATTCCCCAGTAAGGCCTTGACAGTAATTGGAACTCTTGATAATCAAGCGGGTATAAACGGTCTGATAATAAAATCCGACTCCTTGGGGACAGGATCTTTATTGCACAATTCCGATTTAGTTTCGGGAGTTTTTGAACATTTTATCAGTGATAGTACCTGGAACTTAATCAGTTCACCATTTGAATTGGGAAGTGGGGCCACTTCCGGAGCTTTAAACCCCCATGGCGTTGGCTATTTGCATCCCTATACCGATGGTACAGGATGGGGAAATTATATTTCATCATCGAGTTACGCCTTAAATCCTTTACAAGGTTATGCTATTTGGCTGACTCCTCGAAATATCATTACTTTTAGTGGATCTTTTTCAAATGGTCCCAAAACCAAGAGTTTGGTGTTTGGTAATTCGTGGAATCTTATTGGTAATCCATATCCTTCTTCTTTGGATTGGGATTCAGTTACAAGAGTAAACACCACAGCCTCAGTGTATTTCTGGGACAATACCTATGCGGGTGTCAATGGAGGGAACTATAAAACTTACAATGGTTTAAGTATGATTGGGGTTCCTCAATCGACTTCAAGTGCCATTCCTCCTTTCCAAGGCTTTTTTGTACAAACCACTGCAGATAATGGTTCTGTTACTTTTGGAAATAATGCCCGAATTCACAGCAGTCAGGCATTTTATAAAAGTGCTACCCTTCAAACTCAAGTTCTCACCCGTTTAAAAATAACCGATAGCCAAAACCGGTTTGATGAATTGGCGGTTTGCTTAAATTCAAATGCCACCAATAATTTCGATAATTTTGATTCAAAAAAGATGTCAGCAGGAAGTAATGCACCCGAAATTTATTCAATAGCCCAAAATGAACACCTTGTAATCAATACCTTACAAAATGTTTCTGCCGTAGTTCCTGTAAGCATTTTGACCTCTCAAGCAGGTAATTTCAGTTTTCATGCATTCGACCTTATTAATGATAATAACATGAATGTATTTCTGGAAGATTATCAATTAGGTACCATGACAGATCTAAAATCTCATCCCGATTTGACTTTTAATTTAGTTCAAGGGGTTAACAGCAACCGCTTCTTTTTGCATTTTTCAGATGTAACAAGTATAAAAAACAATGCTGAACCAACGAATTTACTTGCTTATTCCAATCAAAATCAGCTTATTATTACAACGAATCAACCCATGAAATGGGTTGGACTTATAGACATTAACGGAAAAGAAATTGCAAGTAAAAACTGTAATTCGAACACTTATCAATTTAACACCGAAACTCTTTCTAAGGGAGTTTATTTAATAAAAGCGGTGTTTGCGAATTTAGTTGTTTCAAAAAAAGTAATTATTTACTAAAAACGAAAATATATGAACTACAAAAGATTTTTCTTAGTTTTAGCCATTGTATTCTCCTCAAGCATTTTTTCTTTTGCTGATGGACCAGGAGGACCCGGTGGAGGGCCAAACGGAAATGGCAGTCCGGTGAATTCTGGGGGAACCCCAATAAATGGCGCACCTATAGATGGTGGTCTAAGCATGTTTCTACTATTAAGTGCTGCGTATGGCATCAAAAAAAAAACAAAAAAAAGCTCAGCAATATCTGATGCCGGATTTGATGTATAGTTAATTAGCCATTTAATACGGATTGTATATATGTAATAGGGGTCCAATTTCGCTTTGCTAAATTGCACTAAACATCCATTACATAGGCATTTTAGGATAATTCAATTGGATGATTGCAGAATTCAAAATTCTTTAATTAACGTCCGTGCTTATTTTTATCTTTTGATATGATATAATTATCAAATTCGTCGAAAACAAAACGGTTGGCTACCATAATTGTAAAAAACACGCTCAGGAACATTGCCACAAATATGGAAATCATAATCATGATTTGGTATTTAATGGCGACCGTAGGTATACTTCCCCCTAAAATTTGACCCGTCATCATTCCAGGCAATGACACCAATCCAATCACAGCCATGGTGGCTATGCTTGGGTTTAGTGATTTCTTTAAAGCATCCTTCATGAAACTTCTCAAAGCTTCGGCCCGTGTTGCCCCGTTGGCTATGGACCAACGATACATCAGTTGTTCGCTTTTCAGACGATTGTAATAGGAAGTAAGTGCTATAATATTCCCTTGTAAGCAGTTTCCTATCAACATTCCGGTAAGAGGAATGAAATACATGGCGGTAAACATATTGTTGAGTTTCACTACTATTAAAATGAAATACACATCGATAAGCATCAAACTGGTAAAAATGGAGATGAATACCGGAAAAAAGAACCTCTTCCACTGCAATCCACTTCTTTTAATAACAGAAAAAGTAGCCGTGATAATCATTACCAATACCCAGGCAATATTGACTAAGGTACTGTCCAATTTGAATAAATATTCCAAATACAAGCCTACTAAAAAGAGTTGCAAGGCCATTCTGCCAATGGCAATGAGGGTATCCAACACCAAACCGGTTTGGTAATAATATAAGGCCGCCAGGGGGATAATTAGCAACAAAAATCCCAGTCCCAAATTAAGCCAGGTGATGTCAATTACACCATTCATAATGTTTGCTTAAGGTTGATAACATGTGAACACTTGTCAATCCAAAAATCATCATGAGAGACGGATAAAATACTTAATTCAGGATTCCCCAAAATAGTATCCGCTACCCTTTCTTTGCTTTCATAGTCTAAAGCCGAGGTGGGTTCGTCTAATAAAATCAACTGCTTTTTCAGAAGTAAGCAAATTGCGATTGAAATTCTTTGTTTTTGCCCACCTGAAATTTCATTTATTTTTTTGTCAAAAAGAATTTCTTCCAAACCTAAGGAATTGAATGTGTTGAAAATTTCGGAAGTTTTTGGAAACCGGTCTTTGTTATGTTTAAAATGAAATGGGAGCAAAACAAATTCTTTAACCGATTCTACCGTTACCGAAATTTCTTGGGGAAGCCAGCAAATGTTTTTTCTTAATAATGAGATATTTATGGGGCTGAGAATTTCACCCTTCCATAGCAATTTTCCGCTTTTAGGAAAGGTAAAACCCATGATCATGTTTAATAAGGATGTTTTTCCGGATCCGGAAGGTCCGACGATAACACTCTTATCAAATGGGTTTATCTTAAAAGAAAGGTCCTCAAAAACCTTTTCATTTCCGAATTGTAAACACAAATTTTCTGCAGAAAGTAAGATTTGATTGTTCACAACGGATGCTAAGCTTAGTAACGATCCATTGCATTCAAATCATTGAAGGCAATTTTCAATCGGTCAACCAGGGTTTTTTCACCTTCACGCAACCAGGCACGGGGATCGTAAAACTTTTTGTTGGGTTTATCGTCTCCATCAGGATTACCAATTTGGCCTTGCAAATAGCCTTCGTTTTTCTTGTAGAAGTTTTTAACACCTTCCCAGTATGCCCATTGGGTATCGGTATCAATGTTCATTTTCACTACACCATAACCAATGGCTTCTTTAATTTTTTCGGGCTCGGAACCGGAACCCCCATGGAAAACAAAGTTCACCGGATTGGCAGCGGTGTTAAATTGCTCTTGAATATAAAGTTGGGAATTATGTAAAATCACCGGTTCTAAACGAACATTTCCCGGTTTGTAAACCCCATGTACATTCCCGAAAGAAGCAGCAATGGTAAAGTGTGGACTCACACTCATCAGCTCTTTATACGCATAAGCAACATCTTCGGGTTGGGTATATAATTTTGAATTGTCAACACCGGTATTATCCACACCGTCTTCTTCTCCTCCGGTAATACCTAGTTCAATTTCGAGGGTCATTCCTATTTTGCTCATGCGATCGAGATAACGTTTGCATATTTCAACATTTTCCTGAAGCG
>CAZJBB010000060.1:0-15986 GCA_964543995.1 uncultured Bacteroidales bacterium | reverse complement strand
TTTCCCTCTAATTGGTCATCTCGGCTTCGCTCGATGACCCTACTGGACTTCGAGTGCAATCGAGAAGTCCTTGCTTTCCAATTGGTCATCTCGGCTTCGCTCGATGACCTGCCGGACTTCGAGTCCAATCGAGAAGTCCTTTCCCCGCTTTCGAAGAACTTCGCTTAGATTGTTTCAACCGAAATGCTGATATACCAAAGACGAAAAGAAATTTCATTTAGCCAACATGTCGTTTTACCAACGACGGGTGCAAAGCATTTTCACAACAACCAATACTTTTCACTTTCTCACTTTCTACACTTTTCACTTACTTCGTCTTATCCGGGAATGGAGGTATGGGTGCCAATTCGGAAGGATAATTTTTCATTTCTTCCAAAATCACTTCAATGGCTTTATTGAGTTGCTGGTCTGTGCCTTCGTATTCAAGGGCAGGGTCGTTATCCACTTCAATATCGGGATCCACGCCATGGCCTTCGATAATCCAGTTTTTGCCTTCGGTGTCATAATGGGCAAATTCGGGTTTGGTCATGGTTCCACCATCGATAAAAGGCAATGAACCACGAATACCCACTACCCCACCCCAGGTACGTACCCCTATGAGTTTTCCAACGCCCAACTTCTTGAACTGATAAGGAAACAAATCTCCGTCAGAAGCCGAATAATGGTCGATTAAGCATACTTTAGGCCCCAATTCCATCTGCAAACGACCGGCAGTTTGAGAGGTATTTCTCGACATTTTCATCAAACCCAGCTCACGATTCAATCGTTCGATAATCATGGGCGATACATTTCCGCCTCCATTGCCTCTATCATCTATGATGAGTCCTTTTTTGCTCAACTGTGGATAAAAGTGCTTTACAAATTCATTCAATCCTTCTACGCCCATATCAGGAATGTGTATATAACCCACCTTACCTCCGGTAGCTTTATTTACTTTATCGATATTGTCTTGCACCCAATTGTAATAGTACAAATCGGCTTCATCAGCAATAGGAAGCACGATTACTTTATGGCTACCCGATTCGGAAGCGCTTTTATTTACGGTTAGTTCTACTTGTTGATCGGCCGTGTTTAGGAGGGATTCATAAATATCATTCATTTCCTTACACGACTTCCCATTTACAGCAATGATAAAATCGCCTTCCGATACATTTACCCCAATTTCTGTCAAGGGAGAACGGCTCGATTTCATCCAGTTTTCTCCTTTTAATATCTTTTTAATCTGATAATAACCCGAAGCATCTTTTGTTAATTGAGCACCTAACAATCCTGTTTTGATTCTTTTAACCGTAGGTTTATCGCCACCTCCCACATAGGCATGACCCACATTCAGCTCGCCTATCATCTCTCCAATAATATAAGTAAGGTCAGCCCGATGATTCACATAGGCCAACAAGGGGAAATATTTATCATGAATGGCTTTCCAGTCCACCCCATGCATATTGGGGGCATAAAAGAAATCACGCATTTGTCGCCACGATTCGTTAAAAATCTGTGTCCATTCTTCCTTCAGGTTCACCCAAACTTTCATGTTGGATAGGCTTATATAATCCTTTACATCTATTTTCGATTTTGGCAAATCGATTACCGCATACCGTCCACGCAAGCTAACCAGCATTTTTTGCTTATCGGCGCTGATGTCATATCCAATATCATTTCCGATTTCGCTTTCTTTTTTGCTTTTCAAATCGAACATCATCAATGAAGAACCATCATCCCCTTGTTTTTTGCGGTTGTAATACACATTATCCCCTACTGAATTTACATTCCAATAATTGGCTGCTTCAATAGGCAGGGCAATCACCCTTTCTTTAATGCCATCCATATCCACAGTAAGGTCAGTACTTTTGCTTTCTGCTTTCTTTTCTTCCTTTTTTGAATTGCTATCCTCGCCGGAAGTAATCTTAACGTTATCATTTTCAGGAGCAAACGGCGATGGTGTTGATTTAGCCAAAGTAATCATATATACCTTATTCATGTCCACATAGGCATGATTCCATTCGGTCCAACTGTATATGGGATTGAAATCACGACTGGAAATAAAAAGCAAATATTTCCCATCGCTGCTGAAAGAAGGAGATGAAGCTTCGTACCAACCATCAGTTACTGCATTTTTCTGTTGGTTTGCCAATTCATAGAGGTAAATTTTTGTCTCAGCCGATTTATCCGGACGGGCATAGGCAATCCACTTACTATCAGGCGACCAAGAAAATTCAGTGAATTCCCAATCGGCTGATTGGTCCACTAAAGTAACTTTTTTGGTATCCACATCGAGATATTGCAAACGGAGCTTTTTATCGTTCCACATAATCTTTTTACTATCCGGCGACCAGGTGAGCCAAAACTTATAAGTGTCGCTATTTTGTGTCAATTGAATGGGCTTTTCTGTCCCATCTTGAGCCATGATGTATATTTCATCCTCACCTGTTTTGTCGGAAATGTAGGCAATATATTTTCCATTGGGCGACCATTCAGCATTGCGGTCATGAACCCCACTGCTTTGGGTAAGATTTTTTGTGATTCCCGATTTGGCGGGCACGCTGTACAAATCTCCTCTGGCTCCAAAGACCACCCTTTTTCCATCGGGTGAAACAGAAGTGGTATTGATGTTTTTGGAGGCATCTTTCAGCTCGTTTCTTCCACTCAACATATCATCGGCAATGGTGATACTAATCTTTTCAACTTTGGAGGAAGCAATGTCGTAATAATAAATGTAACCTCCCTTTTCAAAAACAATTGCATTATCAGCAAGGGAAGGGAATTTGATATCAAAATCCGTAAACTGAGTCAGCTTCTTGGTTTCTTTACTTTTGGTATTGTACGAAAACAAATTCATGGTACGGTCGCGGTCGGAAAGGTAATAGATGACATCGTCTTTCCACATGGGGATGATATCCTGAGCATTGTTATTGGTAATATTGATGGTTTTTTTGGTAGCGAAGTCATAAATCCAAATGTCGTCCGCCATACCGCCTTTGTAATATTTCCAGGTTCTGAACTCACGGAAAACTCGGTTATAGGCCAATTGTTTTTTATCGGGCGAATAGCTGCAAAATCCCCCTACCGGAAAAGGAAGTTCTTCCGACAAGCCCCCATTAACCGATGCCACAAACAGTTGCCCTTTAAAATCGTTGAATGTTTTCTTACGAGAGCGGTACACAATGGACTGATTGTCTTTCCAAGTCATCACAATATTGTTTGGCCCCATACGGTCGGAAATATCATCACGACCCAGGGTAGCTGTATATGTTAAACGCTTTGGAATACCCCCTTCGGCAGGCATGGTAAAAACTTCGGTATTGCCATCATATTGCCCTGTAAAGGCTATGGTCTTCCCATCGGGCGAAAACTTGGCAAACATTTCGTAACCCACATCGTTGGTGAGTTTTCGGGCTATTCCTCCGGCTTTACTAACGCTGTATAAATCGCCGGCATAGGTAAACACTACCTGATTAGCATACATGGTGGGGAAACGAAATAAGCGACTTTCGGTTTGTGCAAAAGCCGAAGTTGCAAGCATAAAAATTAGCAAAGCATAAAATAACTTTTTCATATAGATGATGTTTTAAAAAATAAAATTGTAATTATAACCAAAAGTATGTATAATTGTTTGGTGGTAAAATAAAATTATACAAAATCCGAATATTTGATGATGAAATAGGCAGATTGTGCCTAATCGGGTAAAATTCAAAAGATTTCGCACATCAGAAATGATATTTGGATATCTTTACTACATAATTAATGGCATACGTTTGAAAAAATCAAAAACCAAGAGAACGTTCCTCATTGTGCTGATGTTCATCATGTTATCTTTACTGATGTTCAAAAGATGCTACCATCAACAAGGAATCAGAAGACACCTCAGCATGGACCTTAAAACATGGAAATACAATTAACTTTCAGTGAGAATAGGGAGTTGGAGTTTTTTGAACTGATACCATAACAAAAGTACACTTCCCAGAAACAGTAGGATCCATGCATAAGAAGCCCATGCCGCAGGAATTCCGAAAAGCATGCTTAACAGGTTATTTTGATTAAAAGCGCCCTCCCTAAACTTAGAGAAAACATAACCGAATACAGGATATTTTTCCTCAGTAGGTATGCCAAAAAGAACTGTACTTTTTGCCATCCATGCACATATCAATCCAAAGCCGGTGATGATGAAAAAGCTGATTTTTGAAAATTTGGTCTTTGCTAATAAAATCACGCCTTCGTATACCAACAAAAAACAAAGCGGAATTAAATATCGGGGTCCATACGTCCAACCACCCCACCAACTTACGTTTTTGGAAACAATAAGCAAGGCGAATATTATAGAAGGGATGACAAGATAATTGCTAAATACTGAAAGAGGTTTCTTCTTTGGGATGGTTTTAAACCACTGAAATCCAATGAGTATTAAAATGGGCATATAAAAAAACAAACCTTTGTATTGACCGAAAACCATTTCCAGTATGTTATCCATTCGCGGAAGACCAAATCCAAACACGGTATTGGCTTGGTTAAATTCATCGGCAAAACCGGCCTGCGCTTCGAAACTATATAACATGGTGAAGGGGGAGCCGGTAAAATAATAGTTGTAATATAATATGAATAAGACAGCGGGGAGCGCTCCCAAACCAAAAATACATGGTTTCAAGAATGAGCGTTTTTTAATCAGAATGATGAGTGCCCAAACAGGGAGAAAAATACCCAAAGGAAATTCTGAAGCAAAAGCCAAACCGCTAAGTAGGCCTGCCCAGAAGAACTTGTCTTTTTTAAGCAAAAGGTAAGCAGAAAGGATGAGTATTCCGGCTAACAAATGAGAAAAAAAAGCACTGGAAAATACAAATAGCATGCTTCCATATACCGAAAAAAGTATGAGAAGCACCGGAGAAAATGCGGGATTGATTTCCATCACATTTTTCATCATGAAAAAAAGCAGCAACACAAATGGAATCACTCCGGTAAGGAAAGAAGCCAGCATTCCTATGGGATCAAGATCATCCCATGAATTGTGTCGATTGATCACGCCAACACTTACCAAGACTTTATATATTGGCAACACCAACATGCTCGCCAAAGGCGCTTTATCGGTATAATAATGTCCCTGTATAAAACTGATATCGCCGGTTTGATCCTTGTACTTGTCTATTTGAAAATTCCCTTGCTCGAAATACGACATGATGGGTAAAATCCTAGAAACTGAATTCCAGTTAACCCCTTTATCAATAAAAAAAACAGAAAGCAGTATGTTCATCACTACAAAGAGGATGAGGAAGCGAGACTTAGCATTTGGTTTTTTGATTCTCATAACCTACTTATACTTCTTTTTTTTGTCAATACTAAAAACAAGGAACTACCGAATGGCTTGTATTTCAGTAATGTATTTTCCATCTTGGTAATAAAAAAAAGAACTTTATTTATCGAATTTGGTGGCAAATTAACATCGGAGTGAATTTCTACGTTTTTATTCATCTTCAACTGAATACGTTGAAAAAAGCGTGAGAAGAAAATGATAGGAGAAAGAATGAAGGGCCAAAATTTGACTGTAGAAACATGAAATTGCTTGGTGTTTATCATCTCTTTCACCGCTTTCTTTGTAAACCTCTTTTCGATGCCTACGCTTAAATCGTGTATTCCTTTAAAGGCTTCTAAAGCAGGAAGATTTAATATCACCATTCCTCCGGGCTTAAGTACATGCCAAAAGGCTTGAAGTATTGCCCTTCTTTCCTCCTCCGAAAAAAAATAAAAAGTATCGTTACTAACAATAATATCCACACTTTGGGGGGAATATATTTCAGCAATAGACCTTATACTATTTAATTCAACCTTCAGGTTTGCAGCTTTACAAAAAGCAATTGCATCGTTCGAGATATCGAATCCTTCCAGATTTCGATATCCTTTGTTTTGGAGAAATTTCATCAATCCCCCGGTTCCGCATCCTGCATCTACTATAAAAAGGTCTTTTTGCTGATGTCGTTTTGAAATTTCCTTATAAACTAGCAAATGCAGCGACCGGTACCACCAATGTTTTTCTTCCACTGCAGCCATTCGGGTATATTCAACACTCCGATTAATCATGGGTTTGTTGGTCGGTAGGTAAAATCTCCTTTTTGACCACCCACTGAGGAGTAGCGTTTTGGTCTAAATACTGTTTCCCAAGATATTCACCTATTAAACCCAGAAAAATAATCTGAAAACCACTTAAGGTTATGATGGCAATAATAATGGAAGTCCAGCCTGTCGGGGTCTCAGGGTAAATAAGTTTTTCAATGATAAAAGCAATGGAAAACCCTAATCCAATTATAAATATGATAAATCCGGAAATAGTAAAAAAACGTAAAGGCCTCACCGAAAAATTAAAAAACATGTTGAAATACAGCGAAATAAGCTTCCTAAGCGTATAATTTGACTTCCCTTCTGCTCTTTTATTATGATTGACTTCAACGCTTCCAATATTTCGAGTGACTCTCAAAATTAGGCCGTCGATATAGGGAAAGGGGCCTTTGTATTTAATAATCTCTTTTACAACCTCTTTGTGAATGAGTTTAAAGCTCGACAAATACAAATTCTTGGGTTTTTGTAGGACCCAATTGGCTATTTTGCCATTGATTTTGCTGCCTAGATTTCTAAAAAAAGAATGCTTTTTATCAGTGTATTTTGAATAAACCACATCAAACTCACCATTTAAAGCAGTTTGAATCAGTTTTTTTATTTCTGCCGGTGGATTCTGAAAATCATCATCAATGATTACTGTATAATCTCCTGACACATAATTCAATCCACAAATAACAGCATTGTGTTCCCCGAAATTTTTTCGTAAAGAAATAAAAAGGACCTTGGAATCTTCCAAGGCTATTTTCTCACAAATTTTCTCGGTCTCATCCGTACTACCATCATTAATAAGGACTATTTCGTAATTACTGTCTTCAAATTCTTTTACTACAGCTTTTACAACCTCCAATACGGTTGCTGCGGCGTTATAAACAGGAATTACAACAGAAATTTTCATAGATAAGATTCAAAATATTTAGACAAACCTACATAATTATTTTGAAACTGGCTCCAAACACTTATATATTTTCAAATCCATGTGCGGAATATTCATTACCCCTTTTCTATTGAAATTATGAAGAACTTAAGTCGGGGTTGAATATAAAATTCTATCATCATGTTGAATTTATTCTCAAACACTACCTTAATTGCAATAAATAATAATTTAGGAAATATAGTTACTTGAATACCCTCTCATTATTCCTCGGCTAGAGTGGGCAATGAATGACAGGATTTCATCTCTTTCAGGAGTTGCAGGAAGTTCCCTTTCGATGAGATCAACAGACTGAGAAATATTGAGTTTACTTAAGAAGATGTAACGGTAAATTTCCTGTATTTCGCTAATTTTTTCATGCGAAAACCCCCTTCTCCTTAACCCAATAGAATTGATCCCTGAATACGAAAGTGGATCGCGCGCAGCTTTGGTAAAAGGAGGAACATCTTTTCTCACCCCACATCCGCCGGCAATCATACTATGAGCACCAATATGCACAAACTGATGAACGCCAGTTATTCCACCTACAATGGCCCAATCATCTATGGTAATGTGTCCTGCCAGAGTGGCACCATTGGCAAGGATAATGTTTTTGCCTAATATGCAATCGTGAGCAATGTGAACGTATGCCATTAAAAGGCAATGATCACCAATCACGGTTTCAAAATTGGCTTTGGTGCCTCTATTTATAGTAACAAATTCTCTAATGGTAACATTATTACCGATTTTCACAAAGGTTTCTTCACCATTAAACTTTAAGTCTTGAGGAATAGCAGAAATAACAGCTCCGGGAAATATTTTGCAATTTTTTCCAATCCTAGCACCTTCCATAATGGTAACATTGGATCCAATCCAGCAACCTTCATCAATTTCAACATCTTTATGTATGGTAACGAAGGGTTCAATTACTACAGTATTTGCTATTTTCGCTTGAGGATGAACAAATGCTAAAGGTTGAATCATTCTTTATTTGTTTTTCACCAACTGGGCAAGCATTTCGCCTTCCATAACCACTTTGTTACCCACATAGGCAACCCCTTTCATGTGGCATAAACCTCTCCGAATCGGGTTAACTAAATTCAGTTTAAATATAACCGTATCTCCCGGGACTACTTTTTGGCGAAACTTAACGTTGTCAATTTTTACAAAATAGGTATTATAACTTTTAGGATCCGGCAAGGAAGTAGCAGCATGTATGCCTCCGACCTGAGCCATGGTTTCAATTAATAGAACCCCCGGCATAACGGGCTCATCTGGAAAATGACCGGCAAAAAAGGGTTCATTGATGGCTACATTCTTTATTCCAACAATGCTGTCTTCGGTCATTTCAATAATTTTATCAACGAATAAAAATGGATGGCGGTGAGGCAATATGCTTTTTATCTCGTTAATATCCATCAAAGGGGGTTTATTGGGATCATACACCGGAATGCTTTGTTTTTCATCTTTGAAATGCTTTTTCAGCAATTTCGCCAATTCGATATTTGATTTATGTCCCGGACGTGTAGCAATGATATTGGCCTTGAGTGGTCTTCCAAGTAAAGCCAAGTCGCCAATTAAATCAAGCAATTTATGACGAGCCGGCTCATTGTTGTGATACAAATCCACATTATTTAAAATTCCTTGTCTCAGAACATCGATTTTTCTGTTGAAAAATGCTGCCAATTTTTCCAATTCAGGTTGAGAAATCAAACGGTCGACAAAGACGATGGCATTATTTATATCCCCTCCTTTTACAAGGTTGTTTTCGATAAGGAATTCAAGTTCATGTAAAAACACAAAGGTTCTACTGGGTGCAATTTCATCTTTAAATGTACTGAAATCAACAATAGAAGCAAACTGATTGGTTAAAACTTCTGAATCGTAATCAATCATTGCAGAAACCTTATATGTATCGCAGGGCATGGCGATAATTTCAACTTTCTTTTCGGGGTTTGAAAAGGAAATATTGGTATTTAATTCATAATATACCCTTTCTGCTTCCTGTTCAACGATACCAGCTTGAAGTAGCGCCTCAACATAGAATTTTGAGCTGCCGTCCAATATGGGCGTTTCGCAACAATTCACTTCAATAAGCACATTATCGATACCTAAACCCACCAAAGCGGCCAAAGGATGTTCCACCGTCAAAACTTCAGCTCCATTTTGCGATAAAGTAGTGCCCCTCGAAGTTTCAGAAACATAATCAACATCCACATCAATGGTAGGTTGCCCTTCCAAATCTGTTCTTTTGAATTTATAACCGTGATTTTCAGGAGCTGGCTTAAAAGTCAATAATACTTCCAATCCGGTATGTAACCCTGCTCCTTTAATGGTAACAGGATTTTGTATGGTTTTTTGTTTTTCTGACATTGTAATAATTGGTGTGCAAAAATAAAATTTATATTTATAAATGACTGAATAAAACCATATTATTATGAAAACAGGGTGTGTATTCGGACATTATTTTTCTTTTTCTTAATGCGAAGAAAATATCATAAAAAGCTTAATTTCAGCCACTTGATAAATCATCAATAAACTTTTTTATAATTTTTCCAGGTCAGATATGCGCTGTTCTAAGTTTCGTATGTTTCGGAAATACACGTAAGCTTTTTTATATTTTCGAATATCAAATGCCGGGGATCCTTGAACGATAACATTATCTTTCAAATTCCCTTCGACACCCGATTGACCTGCAATCTTGACATTGTTTCCAATAACTAAGTGGCCGATAATTCCCACTTGACCTGCTATAACACAGTTCTTCCCAATTTTTGTTGATCCTGAAACTCCTGTTTGTGCAGCTATTACAGTATTTTCACCGATTTCGACATTATGCCCAATTTGAATTAAATTATCGAGTTTTACACCACTTCTAATTTTTGTGGAGCCCATGGTAGCTCTATCAACACATGAATTTGCTCCAATTTCAACATGGTCTTCAATGACTACGTTTCCAATCTGACTGACTTTAACCGAAGTATTATCATCTTGCAAAGCAAAACCAAAGCCATCCGCTCCAATAGTCACTCCTGCATGTAATGTGCAAAAACTACCTATTACACAATCGGAATATATTTTAACCCCTGGAAACAAAATGGTATTATTTCCAATTTTGCAATTACTTCCAATATATACTTGAGGAAAAATAATGCAATTATCTCCAATTTTAGCATCATCACTGATATGGCAAAAATTGCCCACATGAACATTTTGACCTATACTGGCACTTTCGGAAATGAAGGCATGGGAAGAAATTCCTGGTTTAGGCAAGCGAATTTGATTATAAATTTCCAGCAATTTTGCAAAAGAAGCATATGGGTCTTTAACTTTTATCAATGAAGGATGGATGTCTCTTTCGACCGTAAAATCATTACCCACTATAACTGCTGTAGCTTCAGTTTTGTATATGAAAGGAAAGTATTTTGGATTGGCTAAAAAGCACAGGCTCCCATTTTTCCCTTCTTCTATTTTTGCTAGTGTATAGACTTCATCATTTGGTTTTCCTTCTACAGTTCCTTCTAATAATTCAGCAACTTGACTTAATGTAAATTTCATAATTATAGGGCTTAATTTCGTAATTCTTTAGGGTAACATAAAAAATATTTGGTCACAGTTTTCGATAAAACTTCAATGCCTAATTGGTCAGAAGCTTCACTGATATCGCAAATTTTTTGATTTTTATATAGTATTTTAATTTTATCGGTATATGGGTTATATATTTTATTTTCAACCCTTTCTGAAAAAACAAAGTAGTGAGTGTCTTGAGGTTGAATATCAAAATATTGCGAACAGCGCTCCTTGATTTCATCAACTTTAACTGTCTCAAAAGGGGAATCTTGCAATTCTATTCGGAATAATTTCCTATGAATAAGTTGTTTACTCAAAGCAGAAAGAATTACATCCGGATGGTTCACCCAGGTTTTAATGCCAGACAAAATATCGAAGTCGTCAATTTGCGAAAACGTATCTAATAAAGTAGGATTCTTTTCAAAGTCTTGAAACTTATATGTATTGGATAAGAAATCGATTAAAGGAGGGGTTCCAAAGAGCGGCATGTTGGTTTTAGCAACAAATTCAGCTCGTTTAAGTATTTGAACCATTAAATGCTCGGCAGAAAGCACGGTCTTATGCAAATACACTTGCCAATACATTAACCTTCGTGATACTATAAACTTTTCTACTGAGTATATACCTTTATCATCAACCACGAGTTCGTCGTCCTTAACGTTGAGCATTTTAATCAAGCGTTCTGTTCCAATAATGCCCTCTGACACACCGGTAAAAAAACTATCGCGAATCATATAATCTAAGCGATCCACATCTAACTGACTCGAAACCAGTTGGTGTAGAAACCTCTTCTTATAATTTCCTTTAAATATTTCAATAGCCATGCTTAATTTCCCATCGAATACATGGTTTAGTTTATGCATAAACAATTCCGACAATACTTCATGATTCATTTCATGTACTATTGAATTTTCCAAAGCATGGGAAAAAGAGCCGTGCCCAATGTCGTGCATCAAAATGGCTAAATTTGCAGAAAGCGCTTCTTCGTCTGTAATTTCATGCCCTTTCTGACGCAATACCTCAATGGCTAAGCCCATGAGGTGCATGGCTCCCAATGCATGATGAAACCGGGTATGCAGTGCTCCCGGATATACCAATGAAGTTAACCCCAATTGACTAATTCGCCTTAACCTCTGGAAATAAGGATGTTCAATAACATCAAAAATAATATCTGATGGAATTGAAATAAATCCATGAACAGGGTCGTTAATAATCTTTCTTTTATTATGTGTAATCAAATTCAAACAGAAAAACGTATATTTGTTGAAACTTCTATTCATTTAGAATTTCATTCAAAAGTATAATTTTTTTTTGATTTATTGGCATTTGTTCCCGAAATAAACATTAAAACATGGATAAAATAAGCGTATTGTGGGTTGATGATGAAATTGAATTGCTAAAACCTCATATCATTTTTCTTACAGCAAAAGGTTACGATATTGCCTCAACAAACAATGGATTAGAAGCTTTAGAGTTACTGAAAAAAAACAATTTCGATATTGTTTTCCTTGATGAACAAATGCCGGGGATGTCCGGAATCGAAACCCTTTCAATAATAAAATCGCAATGGCCTGAAATTCCGGTGGTTATGATTACCAAAAGCGAGGAAGAAAACATCATGGAAGATGCCATTGGGTCAAGTATTGCAGACTACTTAATAAAACCGGTAAATCCGAATCAGATTTTACTTTGCTTGAAGAAGAATTTAGAAAACAAGCGATTGGTTAGTGAAAAAACAAGCAGTGCATATCAGCAGGAATTCAGGAAAATCAGTATGGAATTATCCTCAAATCTTCAACCACAGGAATGGATTGAGATTTATAAGAAAATCGTTTACTGGGAATTAGAGTTGGAGAAATCCATGGACGATGGAATTTCAGCAATTCTAAAAATGCAAAAAGATGAAGCCAATCAATCTTTTTCTAAATACATTGAAAGAAACTACCTCAACTGGTTTAAAGATCCTAATTCCGTGAAGCCGGCAATGTCGCATACACTGGTAAAGGATAAAATGTTTCCCCTGATGGAAAATCAAAAAACCTTGCTTTTGGTTATTGACAACCTCAGATACGACCAATGGAAAATTATTCAACCTTTGCTCAATGATTTGTATCGTACCGAAATTGATGATATGTATTTCAGTATCTTGCCTACTGCAACTCAATATGCAAGAAATGCCCTTTTCTCAGGTTTAATGCCCACGCAAATTGAGAAAAAATACCCTCAATATTGGGTTAACGAAGATGATGAAGCGACTAAAAATCAATTTGAGGAAAAGCTTTTTGAGGAATTGCTGAAACGATATGGGAAAAACCTAAAATTTACCTACCATAAAGTACTCAATTTTCAATATGGGAAAAAACTGGCAGATTCCTTTTCGAATTATATTAGCAATCCCCTGAATATTATTGTTTATAACTTTGTGGATATGCTTTCTCATGCCCATACTGAAATCGAATTAATTCGCGAACTCGCTGAAAATGAGGCTGCTTATAGGTCTATAACCTTATCATGGTTCGAGCACTCCCCGCTTTTCGATATCATTAAGTTAGCTGCTTCAAAGGGAGTCAACCTAATCATTACCGCTGACCACGGATCCATTAAAATCGATAATCCGGTATTGGTTAAAGGAGATAAGAACACCACATCAAACCTTAGGTATAAAATCGGGAAAATGCTTGACTATGATGAAAAAAAGGTATTTGTAATTAAAAACCCCGAAGACATCTATTTAAAGAGAATTAATCCCAGCACTTCCTACATCTTTTGCAAAAACAACGACTTTTTTATCTATCCTAATAACTATAGTCATTACGTCAATTATTACCGAGATACTTTTCAACATGGAGGTATTTCAATGGAAGAGATGATGATTCCTTTTGTGTTTTTAACGCCTAGATAATTTTTCAAGATGAGTTCTTTTGTTTGTCCGACTGTTAGCCATATTGAATCAATTGCTCAGAGCATACTCAAAGAATTTCCTGAGGAAAGAATTTTTGCTTTTTACGGTCAAATGGGAGCCGGAAAAACCACATTTATTAAAAAATTCTGTGAGCAACTTCACGTGGTTGTAAATACTTCCAGCCCTACTTTTGCAATTGTAAACGATTATCCAACCGAAAATGATGAAAGTGTCTATCATTTCGATTTTTATAGAATTAAAAATCGAGCAGAAGCGCTGGATATTGGATTTGAAGAATATCTTTATAGTGGATATTATTGCTTAATCGAATGGTCGGAAAAAGTGGAAGACATACTCCCTGATACATACGTAAAAGTTGAAATCAAAGTCTCTGAAAACGAGGATAGAATCATCCATGTAAATAAAAAGTAACACCCATGATATCAGAAAACGAACCTTTTAATTTCATGAAACATGCCAACATCCATGGGGTTTTACCCATGGAAGAAATGCTAGAAAAACAAAAACACAGGAGTTTTCTTAGAATTGGGATTCCCAAAGAATCCGCATTTCAGGAGAATAGGGTTTCCTTAGTTCCTGAAGCGGTAGGTTTGTTAGTAAATAATGGCCATGAAGTGTTAATTCAATCCGGAGCCGGTACTGCCGCAAATTTTCCGGACAATGAGTATGCCGAATCGGGAGGCATTATTGTTTATTCCATGGCAGAGGTTTTTCAAGCGGACATCATTTTAAAAGTTTCACCTCTCACGGCTGATGAGCTGAGTTTGCTAAAACCAAAACAAACCGTTATAAGCGCTTTACACCAAAGCATTCAATCAGAAGAATTTTTTCGTAAATTAGTTTCTGCAAAAGCAACGGCCATTGCATTCGAATTTATTAAGGACAAAGCCGGTTCCTTCCCTGTTCTCAGAGCCGTTAGTGAAATTGCCGGAAACACCTCAATATTAATTGCTGCAGATTATCTGAGTAATACCCAATATGGAAAAGGAAATATGTTAGGCGGATTTTCCGGAATAACCCCAACAGAAGTAGTTATCCTTGGAGCCGGTACCGTTGGAGAATTTGCAGCCAGAGCCGCCATGGGGTTAGGTGCTACTGTTAAAATATTCGACAACTCTTTGTACAAACTTAGACGAATGCAAGACAGCCTAAACGCAAGAGTTTTCACTTCTATTATTCAACCGAAAGTCCTTTTGAAATCACTAAAAAATGCGCTTGTTGTTATCGGAGCATTACATTCAAATAATGGAAGAGCACCGATAATTATATCCGAAGAAATGGTAAAAGAGATGAAAACAGGATCGGTAATTATTGATGTAAGCATTGACCAAGGAGGTGTTGTTGAAACTTCACGAGTTACCACCCACACAGAGCCAGTTTTTAAAGTGCATGGAGTGACACACTATTGTGTTCCCAACATTGCTTCGAGAGTTCCCCATACAGCATCTTATGCATTAAGCAATTTTTTCGGACCTTTATTGCTAAATGTTGCAGAAAACGGTGGCATTCATGGTTTTTTAAACACCGACTTTGGTCTGAGAAAAGGGGTTTATGTATATAATGGTATCATCACCAATCAAAATGTTGCCGAAACCTTTAATTTGCCTTTTCAGGACATTGAATTGCTGATGGCAGCTTTTAGATAAGGATTATGAACGAAAATTAATTACGAATATTCAAAACAACAAAATACTGTATCTTCTTCGTAATTAATTCAATGATTAACCCAGCAAACCTCCATTTTTATAAATCTGATACTGAGCATCATAGAATTTATGAATCAAGGTGGATTTATTGTTTTTCAAATTGATAAGTTCTCCGGTTAAAAAATTCACGCGAATCGTGTCTCCATTTTCTAATTCCACTTGCTGAAGCACTTCAGGTGAATACGTCAAAATAGGTAAGGCTGCATTAATCGCATTCCTTTCGTAAATAGCACCATAAGATTCTGCAAGAATACAAGAAATTCCCAAAGAAATAAAACAATCCACTGCTTGCTGACGAGAACTTCCGGCTCCGAAGTTTTTGGTGGTGATAACGATATCATTGGGGAGTGCTTTCTTTGCAAAATCTTGATATCCCTTGAGGTTATCAAACGTATATTGTCCCATCTCTTTAATATCCGTTATGGTTAAATACCGATTATGGAAAATCATATCTGTATCAATGTCATCTTGCTTAATAATCCAAACCCTGCCTTCAACTACAGTCTTTTTTTCTTCACCAATAGACTTATTTCCTGATATTTGAGGTTTCAAAATGCCTTTTTTCTCGAATCGAGAAGGTTCACCCGGGAGGTCGTCCGGAGTGGTAATAAAACCGGCAATAGCTGATGCAGCTACGATGGCAGGACCTGCCAAATACACCATTCCTTTCCCTTGTTTTCCTGAGAAATTTCTATTTCCGGTGCTAATGGTAATTTCTTCCGGGCCATTTTGACAGATCGGAAGAGCACACGTCTGAACTCCAGTCACCTGAAGCTAT
>CAZJBB010000059.1:0-16055 GCA_964543995.1 uncultured Bacteroidales bacterium | reverse complement strand
ACACGACGCTCTTCCGATCTATACTTTATACTGACACAAATGCAGTATTTTCAATTCATGATTCTTATCCTTATTGGGAATACAATGATAAATATTTGAAAAGGATTAAGAATTCCATATGTAGCAACATGAAGGGAGATACAATTGTATTTACAGGTGCCTTTATCCCTTTTAATGACAGTATTCAAAATAAAAATAATAAATATTGGCAAGTATGGCTTACAATTAGAAAACTCATCATAGAAAACAAAGTAGTGATTATTAACTCAAAAGGGGAAATAGTAAAAAAGATTAAAATAAAGAAAAAAGGTGGTAAAGAAAAATGTTTTAGAGGAAAGGTTTTTATAAACTCGGAGTCAAAAGAAGAATTATTTATGTATGAATATCGTTATGCTTGTTTGGGGTGGTTATCGACTTACTAAATATCACATGCAACTGACAGGCTATTGCTCTCATTGGCTGACAGTTTTTCTATTAAAGACAATTAACTCCAATGCAACCGAAAAGCAACAGCCAGAACGTTATTTTGATAGATGCAAGCAAGGTTAGAAACATTCGATATCCATAAAAAGTTTTATCTTTGTTTTAATAATTTGAAAATGACAGATACCGGACAAATACTAAATTACTTGACTATTAACAAGGAAAGGTTTCTAAAGGAATACCATTTGAAGCGCATTGGCGTTTTTGGTTCATTTGCTAGAGGAGAGCAAACGGAGAAAAGTGATATTGATATCTTAATTGAATTCGAAGAAGGAACCGATAATTTGTATGACATAAAGCAAAGGCTCAAAAACGAAATTCAGTCCATATTTAATTTGCCGGTGGATGTTTGTCGGGAGAAGTATATCAAACCTTTTTTTAGAGATCAAATTTTACATGAAGCAAAATATGTCTAATATTGCACATAAAGATTTTGCTTGCTTATTAAACATGCTTGACTGTATCAAAAAGATTCAGCGTTACTCAAGCAAATTTGATAGTGCCGATGATTTTTACAATGACCCCATTTCCTTTGATGCTACAATGATGAATTTTATTGTTATCGGAGAAATGCTTGATAAGTTTTCCGAATCGTTTTTAGAAGAAACTAAAAAAACCATTGACTGGCATAAAGTCAAAGGATTCAGGAATATTATTGCTCACAACTACTTTGGAATTGATGCTGAAGAAGTTTGGCAAATTATTCATACAAGCTTGCAAAAATTGAAGTCAGACATTGAAGAATTAGTGAGTTAATTGTTTGTACTAAGAAACAAACGGACAGGATGTTGACAGCTTTACTGTTAATGGTGTTTTAAGTATTTGCTAATAAAAGCAATGTTTAATGTGAGTCTTTCGGAAGGGAGTAAATGACTTTCGGACAGGAGTGAATAGGTTTCGGACGGGAGTAAATGGCTTTCGGACAGGAGTGAATAGGTTTCGGATGAGAGTAAATGCCTTTCGGGCGAGAGTGAATAGCTTTCGGACGGGAGTAAATGGCCTTCGGACAAAAGTGAATGACCTTCGAACGAAAGTAAATGCCTTTCGGACAGGAGTGAATAGGTTTTGGAAGAGAGTAAATGGCTTTCGGAAGTGAGTGAATAGGTTTCGAACGAAAGTAAATACCTTTCAAACAGAAGTAAATGGCTTTCGGACAGGAGTAAATGGCTTTCGGAAGGCAATGACAATGAGAAGAACCGCATTTTTGTCTGGTAAGCGTTTTTTTAAATAGAAATTATTTTACCTTTGAAAGAAAATCTAATACAATGAATATTTACCAAATTCAAATTGCGTTAAAAGGGTCTAAGCCCAAAATTTGGAGAAGATTATTGATTCCGGATAACATTCTCCTCTCCGATTTTCATAAAATTATTCAAACTTCAATGGGTTGGACAAATTCCCACTTACACCAATTCATTAAGGACAGAAAGTATTACTTACCAAAAATGGAAGATGATGACTATTGGGATGAAGATATGCATAATGACTACAAGAAAATGAAAATCAGTGCTTTGCTGAAATTAGAAAAGGATAAGGCCGTTTATGAGTATGATTTTGGAGACAGTTGGGAGCATGAAATCATACTTGAAAAGATACTTCCCCTTGATAAAAAAATGTATTATCCGAGATGTATCAAAGGAAGTATGAATTGTCCACCGGATGATTGTGGTGGCATTTGGGGTTATGAAGGTTTGTTAGAAATACTAAAAGATCCAAAACATAAAGAGTACAAGGAGTCCAAAGAATGGATTGGCGAAGACTTTGACCCTGAATATTTCGACATGGATGAGGTGAATGAATTACTGAAAGAAGAGGATTTTGGTTGTGTAGAATTATTTTAAGGTACTAAAACTGATATATTTTTTTAACCCTGATTTAGTACTTGCCTTTCAGAAAAAAGACAATTATTGGCTGCCCATTCTACTATTTTTATTGGGTTCAAGAAGGATTGCTATAAATATTAGCAAAAACCCAATAAGAAAAAATATAGGGAATAATAGCAGCGCAATTACTCCTTTTAAAAAACTATTAAAACCGACAAACAAGGGGGATAAGGCTAACACTAAAAGCAAGCAGAGAATAAAAGTCATCATGTTAAGTCGTTTTGGACTGCATCCGAGTTCTCGTTTTTTCTCATTTCCTCATTTGCATAAATGACCACAGAACCCACTAAAAAATCATGAATGGCCATTTTCTTTTTATTGCCTGAAACGCTGAGTAAGGAAATCCAGCCTAAAGTAACTTTTGCCAAGTAGCGCGGAATGGCTAAAAGAAAAAAGATATTCTTCTGTTCATTCGATGATCTTTTAACTCGAACGCCAACGATCATGTGACCAATGGTTCCTCCAAAAAGACTGGTGAATAGGGGGTCGTATAATAAGTAAATGAAAATAAATGCGATCATTCGAGCATTATCAGTTACGTTTTCAAAATGATTGAAAATGAATGCGGTGATGAACATAAAAACGACCATGATAAAAGTATCAAAGACAAAAGCTTTTACTCTTTCGATAATACCCGGATAATTTTCTGCGTTCATGGTTTTTGAGTCAAGTGAAATTCTGAACTATGCGATTCCCTTATTACAAAAGTAAAATAATTTGATAAAATGCAGCTTTAGGCTAATGAATTATAATTTGGCATAACAAGTTAAACTAGCCCTGCTTACCGTTTCCGGAATACTCACATGCGGCAAATAGCATGATTTTATGGGTTTGATTATGCAGAATAATAATGAATAATGAACAATGAATAATTGGGGAGCTCGATTTATAGAAATTTCCTATATTTGAATTCTAAAAACAAAGAATCAAATGAGTGAAAATGATGATTTTTGGGGAATGGTAGTGTATGATATACATGAAAACGGATGCCTTAATGGTTTGTGGACAAATAATAGCAATGAGGGTGTTGTTAGAAATGAAATAGCAGTAAAAACGCCCAAAGGAGATGGGATAGATGGTAACTATAATGTTACTTGGATTGAAATAGATGGTGAAGTTTCTGAGAAAGTTGAACTTGAAATAAAAAAAGAAAACGGTGTTTATAAACTCGAATGGAAGGGAGAGTTCAAAGGTAAAGGATTTCTAATAAACAAAAAGCTTGTGATTACTTATTGGAAACATGATGTGGAATTGAAATTTGAAAAAGTCAAAAATTGATATGACTAATAAAGAAACTGCCTACCAAAAAATATCTGAACTGGTTCAGCGCTTTACTGAGCAGTTTGCTTCTTATAAAAGTGCTGAATACAATGAAACTTTGACCCGAAGGGATTTTATTGATCCATTTTTTAAGGCTTTGGGGTGGGATATTGATAATGAACAAGGTTATGCTGAATCCTACAGGGAAGTTATTCATGAGGATAAAATAAAGGTGGGCGGTGCCACCAAAGCACCTGATTATTCGTTTCGTTTGGGTGGTGGTAAAAGGCTTTTCTTTGTGGAAGCTAAAAAGCCGAGTGTTGATATAAAAGAGGGAATACAATCGGCTTTCCAAATTAGACGATACGGATGGAGTGCCAAGCTGGCAATATCGGTGATTACCGATTTTGAAGAGTTTTCGATATATGATTGTACTAAGAAACCTAAGAAAAACGACAATGCGGCGGTGGCTCGTATAGAGTATTTTACCTACAAAGATTATTTGAATAAGTTTGATTTTCTTTGGAATACTTTTTCTAAAGAGCAGGTCTTAAAAGGGAGTTTCGATGCGTTTTTAAAAGGAACGGCAAACAAAAAAGGAACCACTACAGTAGATAAAGATTTTCTGCAATCGCTTGACCAATGGCGTACTTATTTGGCAACGTCTATTAGTTGGAACAATAAGCATTTGGATGAAGATGAAATCAATTTTGCTGTTCAACAAACCATAGACAGACTTATCTTTTTGCGTATTGCCGAAGATAGAGGTATCGAAATATATGGCTCTCTTAAAGGAGCCATTAAACAAGGCGATTGTTATAAAAACTTGTATCAGTTGTTTGAACAAGCGGACGATAAATACAATTCTGGTTTATTCGATTTTAAGAAAGATAAAATTAGTGCTAATCTGGCGGTAGATAATAAGGTGTTGAAAACCATTGTGAATGAACTGTATTATCCCGAAAGTCCTTATGAGTTTTCGGTTTTATCCGTAGAAATCTTGGGTTCGGCTTACGAACAGTTTTTGGGCAAGACCATTACTATAGACAAAGGACATCGTGCAAAAATTGAGGAAAAACCGGAAGTTAGGAAAGCCGGCGGTGTTTATTATACGCCACAGTATATTGTAGATTACATTGTTAAGAATACCGTTGGCACCTTGTTGGAAGGCAAAACCCCTGCGGAAGTTGCGGAAATAAAGATAGTAGATCCTGCTTGCGGTAGTGGTAGTTTTTTGATTGGGGCTTTCCAGTATTTGCTCGATTGGCATAAAGATTATTATACCAAAAATGGCACGCTTCGTCAAACGCAAAGTTCAAAAGCAAAAGACAATCGTTTAACACCTGAAGGGAATCTTACCACAGGGGAAAAAAAGCGCATTTTGCTGAATAATATTTATGGGGTGGATATTGATGTGAATGCAGTGGAAGTTACGAAGTTGAGTTTGCTGCTTAAATGCCTGGAAGGCGAAACGGAAGCCAGCATTAAAAATCAGTTTTCTATGTTTCACGAAAGGGTATTGCCTACCTTGGAGAATAATATTAAGGACGGGAATAGCCTTATTGATTTAGACTATTATGCTGGGGAATTGGATTTGGGTTTTGAGAAAAAGATTAAGCCTTTTAGCTGGAAAAGGGCTTTTCCGGAGGTGTTTAAGATTAGAAAGCCCGATAATAAGGAGGAGTTGAAATGGCATAACAAGCAAATTATTAAACAAGCGGAAGATGCAGAAGAGAAAGCAAAAGAGCTTATACGAAAATTTGGTGGAGTAACAAAAGAGCCTTTAGAAGATTATGGTGATAGTGGTGGCTTTGATGTGGTGATTGGGAATCCGCCATATGATGTTTTAGAAAAAGATAGATTAGGTGAATTTATTCCTCATTTGGCTTTGCAACAATACATCAAAACGAATCATAGCTATATTAATGCATTAGGCGGAAAACTTAACTTATATCGGTTTTTTATTATAAAAACTATTCAACTTACTAAAAATAAGGGTAGGTTTGGTTTGATTGTCCCATCTTCATTATTAGGGGATAAAAGTTGTAATAGTACTAGAAAGTATTTATTAACAAATTCAAATAGTTTAGAATTTGATTGTTTTCCGCAAAAAGACAATCCCTTCAAAAGAATATTTGAAGAGGCGAAATTATCAACGACCATTTTCTTTGCTGAAAAATCAAGATTAATTGATGAAAGAGGAAATAACTTTTCAATAAGAACATATCCTGCAAATTCTTTTGAAGATACACATAAAAACTGCGTAATTCAGTTTAAGGATTTAAAAGAAATTGATCCTGAAAACATACCTATACCACTAATTGATACTTCTAATTGGGAAGTGTTAAAAAAGATTCATACTATAAAAGGAATTCAAAATCTTGGAAAAATTAAAGATTTCGTAATTCGAAGAGGCGAAATAAATCAAACCATTTATAAGGAGTTCATTGAAGACGAATTAAAAGAAAATGAAGTTTTAATTAAAGGTGTGCAAATAGGTCAATATAGGTTCAATAAAAAAATAAGCCAAGGAAAAGTTGAATGGTTTAATGAAAAGAAGTTTCAGCAAAAGAATTCCAAGAGAGAAATTTGCACTTTTGAAAGGATTGCTACCCAAAGAATTACAGGTGTTGATGAAAGGCTGAGATTAGTTGCTAACATTATTAAACCTAAAGCATACTTTGCTGATTCAACAAACTCAATTCATTTACTTGAAGGAGCGCAGTACGATTTAAAATATCTTTTAGGATTAATAAATTCAAAATTATTTCAGTGGAGATTCAAATTGACTAGTACTAACAATAATGTAGGAACGAATGAAATAGAAGCTTTACCATTTAAAGAAATTGATTTTGATAAAGACCAAGACGCAAATTTGCATAATGAAATTGTTAAACTCGTTGACCAACTCCTCAAACTCAACGAAGAAAAACAAGAAGCCAAACTCGAAAGCAAGCTGAATCAACTGCAAGCGAAAATAGATTATTGTGAGGATAGGATAAATGAGATAGTATATGAATTGTATGGGTTGACGGAGGAGGAGAGAAAATTAATAGAAACAGCAAAATGAAAAATGAATTTTTCACTAATATAAAAAATATCAAAACAGCGATTGACACAAATAAACTTGTTGTATTTGCTGGTGCAGGTATTTCAATTGATGCAGGCATTCCGGGTTGGAAAGCTTTAATTGATGAAATGACTTCGGAAATTAATATTCCGCCTAGAGAACAGGACTATTTGCGAATAGCACAAATGTATTTCAATGGGAGGCAACAAAAAGAATATATAGATAAAATTAGGGCGGTATTAAAGCATAAGAAGGTTGTATACAATGAGATTCATGAAGAAATTTTCAATTTAAGTCCAGAGCACTTATTGACTACAAACTATGATGATTAACTTGAACAAGTTATAAGAAAAAGATCATTGCCATTTTCTGTTGTTTCAAAAGACAAAGAGTTTCCGTATGCTTTAAATACAAATCTATTAGTTAAAATTCATGGTGATTTAAATGATACGGAAATTGTTTTAAAAGAAGATGATTATTTAGATTATAGCACTAATCACCCATTAATAGAAGCATTTGTAAAATCAGTTTTTGCTACGAAAGTGGTTCTTTTTATTGGATATAGCTTTTCCGATGTTAATCTAAAAATGATAATTCAAACGGTTAGAAATATCCTAGGCAAGGACTTTCAAAATGCGTATTTATTATCAATAGACGAAAATTTACATCCTACTCAAAGAGATTATTTGAAAAATAAAGGAGTCAATGTAGTCAATTACTATGATTCAGTAATTGAAAATGAGGAAAACTATATTGAAGAATATTTGAACGGAATTAATGCTTTAAACGAGAATTACTTTAAAAAAGGAGAGAAATTATCAAAAGAAGGGCAAGTTCTTTTAAATTTTCTACGGTTTATTGCCAAGTACGAGAAATTCAATGAACCGTTATCAGAAAGAAATATTATAGATCAGATGTATTTATCTTTGAATAGATTTATAGAGATTACAACATTGCCTCCTGACTTTATTGCAAATCTTTACCCATTCAATATTTCAAGCAGCCATGTTTCTAATTATAAAAGTTATACATTATCGACAAGCAATAAAGCTTTAGTTGATTTGTTCTACAATCATATTGAATATATTGATGGGGATATAAAACTTAAACCTAGTTTTTCTTTGAATTCTAAACAACACTTTGATTTTGAGGAAAAAATCAGAATAATACTTAAGAGATTAAATTATAGTTTGATTTTACTTTTATTTGAAATTCAAAGCCCAATTAAAAAAAATAATATTACTAAAGATGAAAGCATTAATCTGTTTTTGAAAGAAACTAAAATTTGCAAATGTTTCAATTGTAGATATGGGCGATTTGAATTTAGTAATGCCGTTTCTGATATTAACAATTTAAAAATTGAAGAGAAATCAAGCATTCAGTCAGATTTCGAGCTCGCGTATGCTTACTATAAACTTGGAAATTTTACGCTTTCATATCAATTATTTGAAGAAATTGCTAATAAATCTTGGCAATCTGCAAAATATATTTCTTATTATATTGCCAAGCATAACGTTAAGACTTTAAGAAATCTAATTCGGCATTATGAACAATCGTTAAATGAAACTAAAATAAATAGTATTATAAAAGAATTGGAAGATATAGATTTTGATAAATTGCTTTCTCAAATCCCTTTTATTGGGTTGAAAGAGTATGAAATGCTTAAAATTATTAGAGACGATGAAGTGCTAATTAATGCGGAAATAGAAATACATTCATTATATGATAAAATTCTTGAAATATATGAGCGATACAAATTTAATAGGGGTTGGGCAAGTGGTACATATTATGGGGAGGCAGTTCAAATTGAATTAAATAAAATCTTCTTCTTTTATAGAAATAATTTTATTGTAATAGACGAATATTCTAATTTTACAAGGGTATGTAAAAAAGGGGTCGAAGCTTTATTAATAAGTTTCGCAACAAGTGAGCAGCATACTGAAAAACTTAAGGAATTTGATATAAATATTTTTATTATTGTTATACTTTATGGTGATGTTGAAGATTTTATTGAATTATGCCGAAGGTACGAAATAAATGAAATTATATTTAATGAGGAAAGTCATAAAGAAGTCATTCAATTTGTTCACAATTTTTTCAACTCCTTTTTTGAATTCAATCCTTATACTGGTAGCACCCAACCTAATAAGAAAATAAAAACTCAAATTGAAAATGAATTTTGGTTGAATAAATGCAATGCTGTTGCAAAAAATATCTTTGGGGTTCTTTCTTTAATTAATTTCAATAAAGAGACAATTGAAAATTTCATTGAAAACATATTGAAGTTTATCGAACATGAAAACTTCGTAAGGGATTTTGACGTAAAATACATTTGTGCTTTTATTTGGAAAAACAGAAAATATTTTCAAGAGAAGGATTTTGAGAAACTTCTAAGAGTTATTGCAAACAAAAAACACTATTATCAAAGAAGTCAATTATTGCAAGTCATTGCATCTGCTTTTGTTGAATTTAATTTACAAAGAATAGAGGATAAAGATTTGATTGAAAGCATTCTTTTATGCTCAATCGACGCAGAAACAAAAAACAATATCATAATTGACCTATGGTGCATCTCAGGTGAAGAAATCAAAAAAGAACTTAAAAGCGAAATATTAAATATTTTAAATTCAAAATTTAATATAGACTTATATATCAAATCAGTGCATGATGAGATTATCGATTTTAATATTTATTTTGAAACTTATTTAAAAGAGGTGAATTTAAAAAAAGGAAATGATGATTATACTATTAAAGATGAAAAATTTATTAGAAATAATTATTTATTCTTTTATGCGATGATTTTTATTTATCAAATTAATATCAAATCAGATGATAAGAGATTAAAGTTGTTAAAAAATTTAAACGATTGCCAGAGGTTTTTCCTTAATCCAGAGAAATTTGATTATACCAAATTTAAAATGGAATGGCTTCATCTTACAAAAAAGTATGATTTTTTCTATAAAAGATTTTCTAAAATAAATGCTTTAAAAAAGAAAATAGAAATAGAATTGAAAAACACATATGATGAGGAATTATCAAAATTATATATCAAGTATTTTTTAAAATAGGACTTAAACTAATAGTTTCATGCAAACCCTACAACAAAATAGAATAATAAAAGATACCCAAGAAGCCGAAAGCCATATTGCTCAGATGGTGGAAATGCCGGATAATAAGTTATCTAAGAACCTCGATATTGTGAGGCAGCAAATGGAAATGGCTTATCAAGCAAATAAACAAGATGCTGTAGCTTTGATGCAGGTTTGGGAGCGGCAGATTATAGAAGCAAGGGTCATGAAATTTGATATGGAGGTATTGGAGAAGTTAAAGCAGGATGCCACAAAAAACAGTATTTCATTGGCTCAACATAATACAGAAACACAGTTGCAAAGGATGCTGAAGAAAACGGAAGCATTGAGCAAACAGGCTGCAACAAATGATTATGCTAACCTTTTACTTATATATGCAGAGGAAATTGCGCAAATACAAGAAGCTATAAAAATGATACAAAAACACGAAGAGAAGTATACCATTATTCGTAAACTCATCAACAATATCAAACTCACCTCATTTGAGAGAAAAATACTGGACTTAAACAGAGATTGGGTATGGGAGATAGAGAAACCTTAGATGTGAAATTATACTGAGCACTTCGGTATATGTCCCCCAAATGCTCAGCACATAAACATCCTAAAACAATATAGAAACTTTAGTAATTTCAACATGGACCAACCCAAAATAGAACGCCTTTTGAGGCTTATGAAAATGCTTACGGCGAATAGTGATTATACGGTTCAGGAAATTGCGGATAGGCTTGATATGAGTGTGCGCACGGTATATCGGTATATAGACAGTTTGAGATGTGCCGGTTTTGTTACTAAGAAAAACAAGGATATTATTAAGTTGGATACTTCTTCTCCTTATTTTAAAGACATTAGCGAACTCATCCATTTTACGGAAGAAGAAGCCTATATTTTAAAATCGGCCATAGAAAACATAGACGAAAACAACCTGATAAAACAAAATCTTAAAAAGAAACTGTATACGGTTTACGATTATAAAATTTTGGCTGATACGATTGTGAATACCAATAATTCCGGAAATGTACATGCTTTGGTGGATGCCATTACGGAAAAGAAACAGGTGGTGTTGCACGATTATTCTTCTGCACATGGCAATAGCATTCGCAACCGATTGGTGGAGCCTTTTGCTTTTACAACCAATTACATACAGCTTTGGTGCTTTGATACAGAAAGTAAAACCAATAAGCTTTTTAAACTGGCACGCATTGCTAAGGTGGAGATTCTTAACACCGGATGGGAGTCTGAAAATCTTCATAATGCAGGGTTTATTGATATTTTTAGAATGAACAGTGAAGAACTCATACCTGTGCAATTAAAATTAAAAAACAGAGCTTTGAATTTATTGCTTGAGGAATACCCCTTGGCAGCCCAACATATTGTGGTTATAGACAAAGACCATTGGTTGCTGGATACAAAAGTGTGTTCGTTTGCCGGATTAGGCAGGTTTGTGCTGGGTTTGATGGATGAAATTGAAATTCTTTGTCCAATGGATTTTGTGGATTATATTCGTTTGCAATTAAAAAAATCGAGCGAGAATTTATTATTGTCAAAGGTTGACAAAATGCCATAGTTACTTTGCATGCTTAATTTAAAAGAAAAAAATCATGCAAACAAGAAGACATTTATCTACGTTTCACATAGCAGGCTTCACTTATTGGGATGGTGCCATTGCTTTTAATGAATTGAAAATCGGTACAGAATTGACGTTATTAAGGGAAGAGAACAATAAGTTTGATCCGTACGCCATTGCCCTTTACTTTAATGAACATAAATTGGGTTTTATTCCGAGAGATTCCAACAAGGAGATCAATAAATTTTTGGAACAAGGGCATGACGATATTTTTGAAGTTCGGATAAACCGGATTTCACCCACTGAACACCCCGAAAATCAGGTTCATGTAGTTGTATTCATTAAGGCAAAAGCAGAATGTAATACGGGTGAATAATTTTTGGATAGCAACCCTGTTGTAAATTTACAATTCGGTTAACAAAAAACCTCTCGAAAAATTTGGAATTTGGATTTAAATGACTAATTTTGTGTATCATGTGTAATAATAAACCATTATAAAAATACCAAAATGAAAGCAAAATTATTTTCTGTTTGGATGTTGTTTTTTGTTTTAACATTCCCAATGTTGGGAAATTCGCAAAATCTATGCAATCCTCCCAGTGGATTAGGGATTGCTAATTTATCTACCACAGGAGCCAATATTTCTTGGGTTGCCCCCACAGGAGGATTGGCTTATATGCTTCAGTATCGACCTGTTACTACTCCGGAATCTGCTTGGACAAGTGTCACTACACAATTGACATCCGCAGGTTTAACAGGTTTGACTTGTGGAACTGCTTACGAATGCCATGTGGCTGCCTATTGCAGCAGCACTTCCGGCAGCATGAGTGCGTATTCCACTTCCTTAAACTTTATTACCTTAGCTTGCACTGAGCCCTGCATTACACCTGTGGGTATGGCTACAAACAGCATTTCAGCCACCGGGGCTACATTTAACTGGACAGCTGTAACCGGTGCTGTTGGGTATTCGGTTCAATATCGTCCGGTTACCACGCCCGAATCCGCTTGGACTACCGTTTCTGCAACTACCAATACTTTGGTTTTAAATAATTTGGTTTGTGGTACTGCTTATCAATGGCATGTAGCATCATACTGTGGAACTTCAACCAATATGAGTGCCTATTCAGGTTTAGTTAATTTTACAACCTTGGCCTGTGCACCTCCTTGCAATCCTCCTGTTGATTTATTGACAACTTCATTATCAGCCACAAGTGCAACGGCTTCTTGGACTGCAATTACAGGTATTAACGCATATACTTTGCAATATCGTCCGGTAACCACCCCTGAGTCTGCTTGGGTTACGGTTTCTAGCACTGCCAATTCTTTTGTGTTTACTAATCTTACTTGTGGAACTGCATACCAATGGCATGTGGCTTCTAATTGCGGTAATGTTTCAGGGAGTTCCAATGGATTAAGCGTCTATTCAGGTTTAGTCAATTTTACAACATTGGCTTGTGCACCTCCTTGTAATCCTCCTGCAGATTTATTGACAAATTCATTGTCAACTACAAGTGCAACGGCTTCTTGGACTGCAATTACAGGTATTAACGCATATACTTTACAATATCGTCCGGTAACCACCCCCGAGTCTGCTTGGGTTACGGTTTCTTGCACTACCAATTCTTTTGTGTTTACTGGCCTTACTTGTGGAACCGCATACCAATGGCATGTGGCTTCAAATTGCGGTAATGTTTCAGGGAGTTCCAATGGATTAAGTGCCTATTCAGGATTAGTTAATTTTACAACCCTAGCATGTGCTCCTGCCTGCAACCCTCCTGTAGATCTTTTAACCACCTCTTTAACAACCAATGGATCCACATTAACATGGACTGCAGTTACGGGTGCTGCGGCTTATTTAATTCAATATCGTCCGCTAACTACCCCGGAATCGGTTTGGACAAACCTCACCTCAACTACGAATTCAGTAACACTTGCAAACTTAGCTTGTGGAACTGCCTACCAATGGCATGTGGCCACATATTGTACTTCTTCGTCTTCGGGTACGAATACCTTAAGCAACTATTCACCCTTGGTTAATTTCAATACCTTGGCTTGCAGCGGAATTTGTAATGCACCCACCGGACTTATCAACAGCAATATCAGCACCAGTGGTGCAACCTTAAGTTGGACTTCTGCTTCCGGTGCGGCAGGATATATGGTTCAATATCGCCCTATTATTACTCCTGAATCCGGTTGGATTAATGTAAGCGACTCATTAACCAGCTTAACTTTATCCAATTTAGTTTGCGGGACTCAGTATCAATGGCATGTAGCTTCTAATTGTCCCGTACTTGCAAACCCAACCGGTTTAAGTCCGTATTCAGTAATATTAAATTTCAGCACCTTGCCCTGCATTGCTCCATGTAATGCCCCTACAGGTTTATTAACCTCGAATATTACCACCATTGGAGCAAAACTGAACTGGACTCCGGTTACAGGTACTATGATGTATTCGGTTCAATATCGTAAACAAACCACCCCCGAATCGGCCTGGATTAACTTGACCGCTTCCGGCAATTCATTAATACTCTCTAATTTGCTTTGTGGAACTCAATATCAATGGCGAGTAGCTTGTTATTGTGGTACTTCAACTAGCAATACTGCGGGTTTGAGTGTGTATTCTGCTCCTATTTCATTTGTAACCGCCTCTTGCAGTACTCCCTGCAATCCTCCAAGTACTTTGTTGAACTCTAACCTCACAGCAAATGGTGTAACCCTATCTTGGGTGAATTTGGCAGGAGCTTCTTCGGCTTATTTGTTGCAATACCGACCCATTACCATTCCTGAATCCGTTTGGGTTAATGTAACTTCTCAGACAAATGTAATCAATTTAAGTGGCTTGCTTTGTGGAACTCAATATCAATGGCGTGTTGCTACTTATTGTGGCAATTCTGCAACCGGCATAAGTGCATATTCTGCTGTTGCTACATTTACTACCTTGCCTTGCCCGACTAATAACTGTGGAATTCCTACCGGACTAACCTCCACTTCAATAAGCACCAACACCTTTAGTAGAATGCTTAATTGGAATTCAACGGGTGCGATATCCTATAATATTCGTTATAAAAAAGTAGGAACCTTAGCATACCAAACGCTAACTTCCGCCGTGAATTCTAAACTGATTATCGGCTTACAATCCGGTCAATATGAATGGCAAGTTCAATCGGTTTGTGCCAATAACGCAGGCGCTACCAGTTTGAGTGCATGGTCCTCAGGATCAACCTTCAATATTCCTTTGCAAATTTTCCCGAATCCTGTGAATGGGAATAGAATGCATGTCGATATGAATTCTGAAGAGGATATCAATATCAGCGTTAATATCAATATTTCGGATCAATACGGAAATGCCCTTAAAAAGTATGATGCTGTGTTAAAATCCGGACCGGAAGGCCTAGATGTTGATGTAAGTGGTTTGAAAAACGGTATCTACTTCATTCACATTACCGGCGATGCATATAATGAAATGCAAAAAGTGATCATAATGAAATAATAATTGTAAAACTGAAAAAGCCTCCAAATATCCATTTGGGGGCTTTTTTGTTAAAGAGCCATTCGTTCTGATTTTTTTTGGGGGGAAGGTTTACTGCACAGATATTATTAATAAATCAATTTTCGCTTCGAACAAAGTACGAATTGATTAATTTTGAATTTTAATTTAAAAGAAGATATGAAAGTAGTTGCATTTAACGGAAGCCCCAGAAAAGACGGGAATACCTCGATTTTGATTCAGCATGTATTTCAAGCATTGGAAAAAGAAGGCATTGATACAGAAATGGTGCAAGTGGGAGGAAGCAAAATTCATGCTTGTATGGCCTGTTACCAATGCGTTAAAAACCAGGATAAGCACTGTACTGTAAAAACGGATATTTTAAATGCTTGCATCGATAAAATCCTTACAGCGGATGGAATCATTTTAGGTTCGCCTTCATACTTTGCCAATGTTACTGCCGAGATGAAAGCATTTATTGACAGGGTAGGACTGGTATCCATTGTGAATGGACACATGCTGAAATATAAAGTGGGGGCAGCCGTAGTTGCAGAAAGACGAGGAGGAGCTACCAATGTATTTGATGCCATCAATAAAATGTTTTTCCTGAATCAAATGATTTTGCCTGCTTCAGTTTATTGGAACTTTGGAATTGGGAGAGAAGTAGGTGAGGTATTAAACGATCAAGAAGGTTTAAACACCATGAAAATTTTAGGGGAGAATATGGCTTGGGTGTTGAAGAAAATTAATAATGAATAATTGACAATTAAAAAGCATTAATTATGAGTATGTTAAAGAAGATCTTTTCTGTTTTTTTTGCTGCTATCTGGATTAGTATTTCGGAGTTTGTTAGAAATGAGTTTTTATTCAAATCACTATGGGTGGAGCATTACCAAAAACTTGGATGGGTTTTTCCTTCTGAACCTATTAATGGGATGATGTGGGGCGTTTGGTCAATATTGTTTGCCATTTCTATCTTCATTATAATTAGAAAATTTAGTCTTATCCAATCATGCTTCTTAGCTTGGTTAATGGCATTTGTGATGATGTGGATTGCCATAGGGAATTTGGGTGTGTTGCCTCTCGGTTTATTAATATTTGCCATACCATTAAGTATTTTGGAAACATTTATTGCCTGTTTTATAATAAAGAAAATAGCGTTTGGTGAAAAATAGATCGGAAGAGCACACGTCTGAACTCCAGTCACCTGAAGCTATCT
>CAZJBB010000058.1:0-16072 GCA_964543995.1 uncultured Bacteroidales bacterium | reverse complement strand
ACTTGAAAATCTTAAATAATAAGGAAAAAACGGTTTTTACCACCCAATTATCCTCCCCTTCATATACCTTTAGAAACAGTTTAAAGGAAGGAATTTATTATTGGAAATTAGAATCTGAAACAGAAATTCTTGCTGCCGGGAAGTTTTTTGTAAGGTAAGCTTTCCCTTTTAGGTTGACTTCTAAATGTTATTTTGCGGAGTTCTGAAATACTTTAATGAGTATTCATCATTATTAAATGGCGTTGGTTTCTGATATTTGAATAAATTTGCATGAATACCGTTATCAAAAAGTAAATTGTCACTTTGCTTCCCTTAAATTGCTAATTTATTAGGTTTAAGGCATTTAGGTGTAATTGATTTTGATAGTATTATAATTCAATAGGTTGATTTTATGAAATACTTTCGATATTTATGGAGCATTATCAAAACTCTTTTTGAATATATTCAGAAGTATTGGAAGGTTTATGGCCAATGGCGAAAGAAGCTTTTTACCGGAAAGGTGCTGTATCAAAGACTGCTTTTAAGTGTTGGTTTTTGGATGCTGTACATTTTAATTTTCCTATTTCTGGTAGATGTCAATTTTCTGTGGCTATTTGGTAAAAGCCCAAAAATGAGTCAAATAAGAAATCCGGAACAAAAAATAGCCTCTGAATTGTATTCATCCGATGGAAAGTTGCTGGGAAAATATTTTGATGAAAATCGCTCTCCTGTTACTTATCAGGAGATTTCTCCCAATTTTATCAAGGCATTGATTTGTACAGAAGATGTTCGGTTTTATCAGCATCATGGTATTGACATTAAGGCAACCATTTCGGCTCTTTGGAATTCCTTGCATGGGGAAAAAAGAGGAGGAAGTACTTTGACACAGCAGTTGGTAAAAAACTTGTTTAAAACCCGAACCCAATATTCTAAGGGATTGCTGGGGTGGATTCCCGGATTAAACATTGCTATTTATAAGCTGAAAGAGTGGATTTCCGCCTTGAAAATTGAACTCTTTTATTCTAAGAATGACATATTGGAAATGTATTTAAATACGGTTGACTTTGGTAGCAATGCCTATGGTCTTAAAGTAGCTGCCAAAACCTTTTTTAATACCTCCACTCAGAAACTGTCTTGGGAGCAATCGGCATTGCTGGTTGGAATGCTAAGGGCTCCCACGTATTTCAGCCCGATTTCACAACCGGAGCATGCCATGAAAAGGAGAAATGTGGTTTTAAATCAATTGTTTAAATATGAAATTATTTCAAGAGAGGTCTGTGACTCTTTATGTAAATTGCCTTTGGGTTTGAACTTTAACATGGAAGAGAACTACGATGGTTCAGCACTCTACTTTAGAGATGCGGTGGCTTCATCAATTAAAGTTTGGTTAAAAGACAATGATTTTAATTTATATGAAGATGGACTGAAGGTATATACGACCATAGATAGCAAAATGCAGGAATATGCCGAAAAATCTCTTGCAGAACACATGCGTAAATTGCAATGTCGATTTTCAAATCATTGGTCGGGAAGCAATCCTTGGGTGGATAACAAAGGGAATGAACTTCCCGGTTTTATTGAAGGAATCATTTCTAAAACCAATTTATATGCCTACCTAAAAGCAAAATATAAAAGTCAAACCGACTCAATTGAGCACTATCTTCGTTTGCCGTATAAAATGAAAGTATTTGATTGGAAATCAGGAAGTAAAGATACATTGTTTAGTGCATATGATTCTGTTAAATATTATAACAGTCTACTAAATTCCGGCTTGTATGCAGTAGATCCCCAAACCGGATTTGTTAAAGCTTATGTTGGAGGCATTGATTATACGTATTTTAAATTCGATCATGTCAGACAGTCGAAGCGCCAGCCGGGATCCACCTTCAAAGCTTTTTTATACACCGCGGCTATGGACAATGGTTATGGTCCTTGCGATACCATGAATGATATCCCGGTTTCAATCACGTATACCGAAAACGGAGTTAATAAATCCTGGTCGCCTCATAACGCAGATTGGGAGTTTAGCAGAGAAAATATGACCTTAAAACACGCCTTTGCCAAATCGGTGAACTCGGTTGCGGTGCAATTAACTAAACGCTTAGGTTGGCAAAAAGTAATTGAATATGCTTATCGCTTGGGCATTAATTCCAAGTTAATCAACGTTCCTTCTGTTTGTTTGGGGTCCAGCGATGTTTCTCTATTTGAATTGGTAAATGCCTATTGTCCTTTAGTGAATAATGGATACCGAATTTCTCCCTTGTTGGTAACGAAAATTACAGATAAAAACGGAAAAGTACTTTTCGAGTCTGCGTCAAACAAGGTTAAAGTATTGAAAGATGAAACCTCATTTTTAATGCAACAAATGCTAATGGGAGGTTTAACGGAACCGGGTGGCACTACTCAAGCATTGTATGAATGGGATTTGTTCCGTTACAATATGGATATTGGAGGGAAAACCGGAACTTCTTCAAACCATGCAGATGGTTGGTTTATTGCGGTTACCCCTAATTTGGTGTGCGGTTCATGGGTTGGAGGTGAGAGCCGAAGCGTGCATTTTAGAACCTCCGAATTGGGTGAAGGTTGCAGAACCGCTTTACCAATTTGTGGCTTATTTTTGGAAAAAGTGCTGAAAGATAAGAGATTCGATTACCTTAAAGTACGATTCCCAAAACCATCAGTAAAGATATTGAAAGAGTATTCTTGTCATACATATTATTCAAAAAACGACTCCTTACAACTCGACACCTTGATAAAAACGCTTGAATAATAAACAATTCAACCCATAAAACGTTATTCTTTGTACTTTTGCAAGCATTTCTTATTTGTTCTATTAAATTCATTTAAATGAAAAAAATATTATTTGTTCTGCTTTTTTGTTTTTCCATTGGAAGCATTAAATCTCAATACTATGACGCTTGCCAAGGAAAATATGGAGCAGTCCTGAAAACACAATTGTTTAATATCATTAAAGACCATACGGTCATTTCTTATGATGCCATTTGGAGTGCTTTTTATTTTACTGACATGAAACCTGATAGTACCGTTTGGGATATGTATTCTGATATTCCTGATGGAACGCCCCCTTATTCTTTTCATTTCTTTGTTAACCAATGCGGGAATTATTCTGCGGAAGGAAACTGCTACAACCGAGAACACAGCTTCCCTAAGAGTTGGTTTGGAGACGTCCCCCCCATGAATTCCGATTTGTTTCATATTTACCCTACCGATGGTTGGGTAAATAATAAGAGAGGGAATGATGCGCTGGGAGAAGTTAGCGCTCCTTCTTGGACCTCATTAAATGGTAGTAAGGTAGGAAATTGCAGCTTCCCGGGATATACTGGGGCTGTATTTGAACCTATAAACGCATTTAAAGGCGACTTTGCCAGGACATACTTTTACATGGTAACCCGCTACGAAGATGTTGAAAGCACTTGGACAACCCCCATGTTGAATAATACAACCTATCCCGCATTTTCTTCATGGGCTATTGCCATGTTGTTGCAATGGAATGCCTTGGATACCGTTACCGAGAAAGAAAGAAGCCGGAACCAAATAATTTACGATAATTATCAACACAATAGGAATCCTTTTATCGATCATCCTGAATTTGCCACCCGGATTTGGGGAAACGATTCTGTTTCGGCTAATGTGAATGAGCCGGCTTCCATGATGAAAAATTATTCGGTGTATCCTAATCCTGCAAAGGATGTTGTGTATGTTTCCTCTTTGACCGATAAAATTTTCAATGTGGATATTTACGACATACTGGGAAATGAATTGATGAGCAGCAAAGGAGAGTTTTCTATTAAACTCGATATTGGGAACCTTGCCGAAGGCTTTTATGTAATTAAATGTTCCTATAACCATTCACAAAAAACCTTTCCACTACTGATTAAGAGGTAATGGGAGTGGAGAAACCTCATCATCAAAAGAAAGCCTATCTATTTGCTTTCTTGTCTGTTATATGCTGGTCAACGGTTGCAACGGCCTTTAAAATCTCACTGGCATCCATTGATTATTTTCAACTTCTTAGCTGGTCTACTTTTGTTTCCTCACTGGTTCTGTTTGTTGTAATCTTAATTCAAAGGAAGACCGCTGTGCTTATAAAAATCTCTAAGTCAGATTTTTTATGGGCTTTGGTTTCCGGAATATTTAACCCCTTTCTATATTATACCATTCTGTTCAAGGCTTATTCAGTGTTGCCTGCCCAAGAAGCCATGGTGCTAAATTATGCTTGGCCCATTGTTTTGGTGCTGCTCTCAGTCCCTTTGCTGAAACAGAAGATACATCCCAAAGTATTCATTGCTTTACTCATTTGCTTTATCGGAATTATCATCATTGTTACCAAAGGAGCGTTTACTCAATTTAGTTTTAGCGATTCAAAAGGGGATGCCTTAGCGGTGGGAAGTTCATTTATATGGGCAGTTTTTTGGATTGCGAATATGAAAAATCAGGCAGATAACATTATAAAACTTTTCATCGCTTTTCTCATTGGATTTATTTTGTCAGTGATTTCTAATCTTGCTTTTTCCGAAATCTTGATTCCTAATTTTAATACCCTATGCTCAGTTGTGTACGTTGGTGTTTTTGAAATGAGTGTGACTTTTGTGTTTTGGATGACAGCCCTAAGTTATTCATCTTCAACAGCAAAAGTAAGTCGTTTTATATATTTATCTCCTTTTTTGTCTTTAGTTATCATACACTTTGTTCTAAAAGAAGACATCCATTGGTCTTCCATTGTTGGATTAGTGCTAATTATCCTTGGAATCGCTTTCCAAGAAAGCCTATCTTTGAAAAAGCCATCCTGACTATATAAGTCCCAATTATTTTAATTCAATCCCAAGAAATACTATTTTTGCTGAAATGAGAAAATTCAAAAAACAAAGGCAACAAGAAGTTGTACAAGACCTAATGATAATTTCGGCAGGAGCAGAGGGAAATGCAATTGCAAAGCATAACGAAAAAGTGGTTTTTATCCCTTTTGGTGCACCCGGTGATGTGGTGGATGTGAAGATTACCTTTTCAAAGAAAAGTTTTGCAGAGGGACAAATACTTACGATAAAGGAGAAATCTCCCCTTAGAATTGAACCCAGATGTGCCCATTTTGGCGTATGTGGAGGTTGTAAATGGCAGCATGTGGAATACGCTACCCAATTGGAATTTAAACAGCAGCAAGTGCTTGATAATTTGCAACGTATTGGAAATGTGATTCCTGAGACCATTTTCCCGATTATTGGCTGCGAGCATATTTTTGAATATCGCAATAAATTGGAGTTCACTTTTTCTGCACACAGATGGTTACTACCCGAAGAAATCAATAGTGAAGATACTTTGCGAAGTTTGCCGGCCTTGGGATTTCACATTCCGAAATTTTTCGATAAAGTATTGGATATCCAACATTGCCATTTGCAATCCGAACCTTCCAATGCCATTCGCTTATGGGTAAAAAAATATGCATTGGAACATGAATTTTCTTTTTACAATACCCGTCTGCATGAAGGTTTTTTGAGGAATTTGCTGATTCGGAATACCAAAGACGGAGAAGTCATGGTTATTATGGTATTTGCACAGCAACGACCGGAGGAGATTCAAGAAATGTTGCAAAACCTCCTTCAAGCTTTCCCTCAAATTACCTCACTCTTTTATGTGATAAACCAAAAAATGAACGATACCATTTCCGACTTAAAAGTGGAATTGTTTTTCGGGAAGCCCTATCTCACAGAATTCCTTGGAACTTCTGCCTTTCGAATCAGTCCGGTTTCCTTTTTTCAGACCAATAGTTACCAAGCCTATAATTTATATGCTAAAGTGCTGGAATTGGCAGATTTTCAAGGAAATGAAAATGTGTATGATTTATATACCGGAACGGGTTCCATAGCCTTATTTATTGCAAAGCATGTTGCCAAAGTGGTAGGGGTGGAGTATGTGGAAGCTGCTGTAGAAGATGCTTTTGTAAACGCAGATCTCAATAAAATTGACAATGCGCATTTTATTGCAGGCGATTTGGCCAAGATTTTTACGGATGAATTTGTAACTTCTTTTGGAAATCCGGATGTAATTATCACCGATCCTCCAAGAGCCGGCATGCATGAAAAAGTAATTCAGCAAATACTGAAATTGCTTCCCGCAAAAATCATTTATGTAAGTTGCAATCCGGCTTCACAAGCCCGCGATTTGCAGTTACTTTCCCAATCCTATACCCTAAAATGCATTCAAACGGTGGATATGTTTCCGCATACCCACCATGTGGAGAATATCGCTTTGCTGGTGAGAAAGGGATAAGCTTCAGATGCAAAAGATTTTGTAACCCAAGCGAAAAATATTTTTAACTCAGTCGTGAGTGAAAAACTCTATAAATCTGTTAATTTCTGGCAGGGCAGCCAACTAGTGACTGATATGTTTTAACTAAATTCCTGAACTTCAGTTAGTAAGGACTTTTTTCTGTCTTGGCATTTTCAGGTAATTTAAATTCTTTGTCGTCAAGTTTCATAGGTTTAACATCTGTTGCAACACTCTCCATTGTGAATTGCTGATTATCAATAATCATTTTCAATGGGAGGGCGTTTGCTTTTTTCAAATAGTCGTACCAATTGCCGTATTTATGATTTGTATAAAGTTTAATGTTTACGGACAGTATTGAATTAAAGTAATATTTCTGGGTCCCGCTTTTGCAAGTCAAAATAAGTTCATCGCATTTATAACCAAGTATTTCGGTCACTCCTTTGTTGAGTTGAACATTTATAATGGAGTCGGTATTTACGCTTCCGTCATTCCAAAGAATTGTCTCGGAGTTTGACATTTTGTTGTAAAGTTTATTTTCCTTGCTGATGTATAGCTGCCACTGCGAAAAAGATCCGTTGGTAACAGATTTGTAATCTCCGCCTTTGACGTAATAATCCATCTTTGTTCCCATCATCGAATTAAATTGTTCGTCTTTTACATTCGGTAATTTACTTTTGAAAGAATTTTGATAAGTGATTTTACCTTCAAAGGTTTGGCCTAAAACAGTTGCGAATGTTAGGATCGTCAAAGCGATTGTTAAAATAATTTTCATAGTCTATTTTATTTGTTTTTGCTTACTCTATTCGGTTTTTCGCTTCTTTGCTTATGGTCTGCATGATAAGGTTGATACTTGCTGCTAAAATTTCAGGAATCCTTCAAGATTACAAATTTAATTATGAAGGCAAAGTTAAAGGTTTAATTTTTCAGGAGGGTACAAGTCCTTTATGTGCGAGAGTGACGACTTGAATGGCAAAGCCCTCAAGAACCAATTTAAAATAAGAAGGTGTGAAGTTTTGCCGATGAAGGATATTTATGAAACTGAAATGAGAAAACAAAAATGGGACAGTAGTTCTCCTTGCTTCTCTTTTTTTTTGTTTGGTGTTTAAACAAAAGAATCGTAAGGGAGTTTGCCTAATAATCATGGGGTATAAGAATTTCCCCTTTTCATTTTTTTTACTTTTAGGGAAATTTACCTGAAAGCCAAAGGCGTTTTCCTTAATTATTCGCTTTTAAGTATTTCTCAATTATTTTTATTGTATAATTTAGATCTCTTTTTTTTGTGTCTTTTCCTAAACTTATTCTAATGGTTTCATCTGCTAATGAATCCGATAATCCAATTGATTTAAGCACATGAGAGGGCTTGTTTAGTTGAGTGCTGCATGCTGAACCTGATGACACAGAAATACCGTGATAATCTAGCATCATCATTAATTCTTTGCTATTTATATCTTGCAATGTTACACTTAAGGTGTTCGATAAACAGTTTTCTATTGGAGAATTTATAATAATGTCAGGCTTAACCTTTTTTAATTGTTCGATAAATTGTTCTTTAAGTAATTTTATGTCACTTGAATAAGATATGAGGTTACGAATTTGGTTGCAGGCTTTTCCAAAACCGGCAATGTTATGAACCGACTCAGTTCCGGCCCGTGTGCTTTCTTCCTGATGTCCCCCATGTATAAAGGCTAATAGTGGCTTACCTATCTTGGCATACATTGCTCCAACGCCTTTAGGTCCATATAGTTTATGTGCGGAAAATGTGGCATAATCGACTCCCAGTTCTTTTACATTGATAGGAATCTTTCCAAAGGCTTGAACACAATCGGACATTAAAAGAATATTGTGTTTTTTTGCAATTGCCGATATTTCCGGGATATTTTGTACGCTTCCAATCTCGTTATTTGCAAGCATGCAGCAAATTAAAAAAGTGTCCTCATCAATTAGGTTTTCAATTTCTTTAATCAAAACAAAGCCAAAACGATCAACAGGACAGTATTGAACATGTATTCCCCGAGTTTCCAAAAACTCAAGTGTATTCATTACTGAAGGATGCTCAATGGGTGTTGTAATAATTTTTTTCTTACTTGGATAAAAGTGATTGCTTAAAGTATTTAAAATTGCATTATTTGATTCTGTTGCACTACCGCTAAAATAGACTTCATGTGAATGAGCATTAATTGATTTGGCAACTTGTTCTCGAGCATGTTCGATAATTTGAAATGCTGTTTTTCCTCTTTGGTAACCCGATGACGGATTTCCCCAATGATATTTCAAAATCCTGTTCATAGTTCTTCTGACAGACCTACTAACGTATGTGGTTGCGTTATTATCAAGATACACGTTTCGTTTCAACACGTTTATCATAATTTGCCTCCTTTTATGATTTTGATAATGCGTTTAATAAGTTAGCACAACCACCTGATTTGATATAATCTGAATGCTCATCAATGGTATTGAAGCTCCTATTGCAGATGGTTTTGCACAACATTTCTGAATCAGTTTCTATATAAAATGTCCTTAATATCTTTTTTGCTTCCGGATTATTAAACATTGATGGTGATTTACCTTGGTTATTTGTACCCCACTGTAGCATTTTGTACCATATTGCAGCACTGAGTGCTCCGCAAGCATAACCACTTAATCCAATCCCTCCGGCAAAACCTGCAACCATAATTGATTCTTCTTCAGTCCCTCCCATTTTTTTTACCACTTCTGTTGAACAACTAATACAGGGTTGATTATAGTCAATGGACTCATTTAGCCCGACCTTTGCAGCTTGAATTGCTTCAGGTGTCCATTTAACGATCAGATTAAAACAAGGGCTGTAGACAAATCCTTGTGCTATGGTTTTTAGCATATATATGGTCATTTGGAATTTGTTTTCCCAATCAACTCTTGAAATATCTTTACAGTTTACTGTTTTTGTCCTTTTATGAAATGAATCCATCAAATGTTTAGATGCATTAATTGCCATGGCAACAGCTTTGTTTTTGTCATCAAACTTTCGAAATGATTCTGTACCCATAGCTAAAGAACCTCCCCAAAGCATGCCACATTGATGTCCTTTCTGGGCGATTCCACCTGCTAACATATCTGATGCCTTTTCTTCTTTGGGTTTCACATTTTCAAATTCATTGTTCAATAGATGAAACATAGCATGAGAGCATGCCCCACATTTCCAAAATGTCTTTCGTGGGTTTAACTTGTTTTTATTAGTTTCCATTTGTTTTCCTTGTTTATTATAAAGAAGTGCTACAGTTATGTACTTTTTCCAAACAGCCGAGGCTATGAAACGTATATGATTTCGTAATTACAAAGACATCAACTATTACAAACCTTGTAAGTGATCTAAATGTAGTCTAACCACTTAAACCCTTACGTTTTTTGATTCTTTGTGTTAAATTGCATGAACATTACACACTCGTTCCAAAGCTCTATAAATATTTCAAAAATACAAATTTATTGATGAAAGCCAAGAAACGGTTATAATTTTTTCGCAGGATGCAAGTCCCTTATGTGCGAGAGTGACGACCTGAATAGCGAAGCCCTCACGAGCCCATTTATAATAAGAAGAGACTGGAAGTTTTGCCGATGAAGGATATTTATGAACCTGAAATGAGAAAACAAAAAAGGGGAGTAGTTCTCCCCCTTTTTTTGTTCTAAAGGACTCAAATTAAAACTGTTTTTATCAATAATGAATTTAAATAAGGTACTAGAATTTGATAATTTTCATTTAAAAAAAACACCAACAAATCTGTAATTTGTGTACACGATTGTGTAAACCGGAATAAAAAAAGGCTTTCAGTGTTTTCTGAAAGCCTTGATTCTGTATGTCGGGGCGAGAAGACTCGAACTTCCGACCCTCCCGACACTGCGTGTCGGGATACGCTAGTTTTCACTTTCTTTTTTTATCATCTCTCTTAATCGCACAAGGTTCTTCCATGATTTCAACCTTTTTTCTTCTAATAATGCTTCACTTCGAGTTGGAAAATCTTTTAGAAATATCAATTTCCATGGACCCATATTTTTCGTATAAGGACTTCCTCCTCTGTTATGATCCAAAAGTCGCTTTTCTGGTGTTTGCGTTTGCCCTATATAAAGACCTCCTGTGCTTTCAGATTCTATAATATAAACATAAAACATACTTTAAATTCTATATTCATAAAAAAGGGTCTCAGACAATCCCTGAAACCCTTAGTTTTGTATGTCGGGGCGAGAAGACTCGAACTTCCGACCCCTTGCACCCCATGCAAGTACGCTAGCCAACTGCGCCACGCCCCGATAAATCATTGAAAAGAACTCTTGGAGCTTCCGATCCTCCCGACACACAGTGTCGGGATACGCTAATCAAAGCGCCACACTCCAATGAATTTTAAATTCTGTGCAAAGATAAAACAATTTCTAAAAAAACATTTGTACTTTTGGAATAATCTTAGGCGAAGCTCAACTGATTAATCTAATTACTAATAAGTCAACGGTTTAAGAACAAATAAAATTAAAATAATTTATCCCAAATAATGGAAACTACGAATAAAAAAACCAAATGCCTGATTATTGGATCAGGTCCTGCCGGATATACAGCGGCAATTTACGCTGCTAGAGCCGAACTAAACCCCATTCTTTATGAAGGTATACAGCCGGGTGGCCAATTGACCATAACTACAGAAGTTGATAATTTCCCGGGATATCCACATGGAAAACAAGGAGGTGAAATCATGGAGGATATTAAAAATCAAGCACTTCGATTTAATGCCGACATTCGATCAGGAATTATTACTGAGGCAGATTTATCACAACGCCCTTTCAAAGTTAAAGCAGACGATGGAAAAGTGATCCTCGCAGAAACTTTAATTATATCCACCGGTGCTAGCGCAAAATGGCTGGGCTTACCATCTGAAATGGAATACAACGGATACGGGGTATCGGCATGTGCCACCTGCGATGGTTTCTTTTACAGAGGAAAAATTGTAGCCGTTGTTGGAGGGGGTGATACTGCTTGCGAAGAAGCTTCCTACCTTGCAAACCTCTGTAGTAAAGTGTACCTCATTGTTCGACGAAACGAACTAAGGGCCTCTAAAGCCATGCAACAAAAAGTAAAAGAGACAGCTAATATTGAAATTCTTTGGGAACACTCTCCAAAAGAAATTATAGGAGAACAAAAAGGATTTGCCAAATCAGTAAACAGTCTTCTTTTGCTTAATAATTCAAATCAGGAGGAAAAACTCTTGCCATTGGATGGTGTTTTCATTGCTATTGGTCATCATCCGAATTCAGAGCTGTTTAAAGGACAACTTACATTGGATGAAAATGGATATATAATTACTGAAAAAGGCAGTTCTAAAACCAATATTCCTGGGGTTTTTGCCGCCGGAGATGTGCAAGACCACTATTATCGTCAAGCCATTACCGCTGCAGGTAGTGGTTGTATGGCTGCCATCGACGCTGAACGTTTTCTTTCATTTAGTTAAAAAAGTGTGAGAAAATTTCTTTTGCTGTTTTTTTTCAATGGCTTGTTTTTTAGCATTTTATATGGGCAAGAAGACAGTTTGAGCGATTTCAACAATCGTCAGGATTTAATAGCCCTTGGATTAAAAAGTAACTTTAGCGGTGAGAAAATTGAAAAATATTCTCACGGAAAATTAAAGTATAAGGGGCAATATCTTAATGGAAAAGAAAATGGTCATTGGATATGGTGGCATAAAAACGGGAAACTCTATTTCGATGGGTATTTTAAAAATGGTTTGAAAGACAGTAGCTGGATATATTTCAACGAAAAGGGCAATAAATGGCTTGAAGAGGATTTTTTTCAGGGGAAAAAGCATGGGAAATGGATTGAATACCATCCCAATGGAAAAATCAAGACTTCTGGATATTATACACTTGAAAAAGAAGACAGTGTATGGGTAGAACATTACTTGAACGGAAATAAACTCTCAGAAATAAACTATTCTAAGGGCAAAAAGAATGGCTCTTTATCTCATTGGTATCCAAACGGTAACATAAAAAGGACCGGTAGTTATGTGAATAACAAAAAAGAAGGTAAATGGACAGATTATTTTAAAAATGGGAAAAAAGAAGCTGAAGGGATTTTTCAAAACGATTTCATGGAAGGGATATATATTGAATGGGATACCAAAGGTCGGATGCTTTCAGAAAAGGTCATGAAAAAAAACCAAGTGATAGAGGAAAAAATATTTGAAAAAGGGATTTATATCAGGAAGGTATCTTATGGGAATGATCAACCGGTAAGAATGGAATAAACCAATCATAATAAGTAAAACATTAAAAATCAGATGAAACTCTTATTTGCAACGCAAAACCAACACAAAATAAAAGAGATTAACCAAATTATTGGAAAGGATTTTCATGTAATAGGTTTGGACACTTTCGGATTTTCGGAAGAAATTCCTGAAACGCAAAGCACCATTGAAGGAAACGCATTACAAAAAGCGCAATTTATTTGGGATAGATTTCATGTTTCTTGTTTTGCTGATGATACCGGTTTGGAAATTGATGCTCTGGAAGGTCGGCCGGGAGTGTATTCGGCAAGATATGCCGGAGAAAATAAAAGTTTTGATGACAATTGCAATAAAGTACTTTCGGAAATGAAAGGAATGAGCATGAGAGGTGCTCGGTTCAGAACGGTAATTGCACTCATTATAGATGCTCAGCATTATTTGTTTGAAGGGGTGATTGAGGGTGAAATTACGGAAGAAAAAAAAGGAATGGATGGCTTTGGATATGACCCTGTTTTCAAGCCCCAAGGCTTCGATCTAACTTTTGCTGAAATGCCGGCAGAATTAAAAAACACCATAAGCCATAGGGGTTTAGCCACAACTCAAATGATTCAGTATTTGCAATCTATTACCCAATGAAAGTTTGTTTGGTAGGGCTCATGGGTTGTGGAAAATCCACGGTAGGGGAACTGCTTGCCAATAAGTTAAAGCTGCCTTTTATCGACTTGGATGTGACCTTTGAAACCAAATACCACATGGAGATCCATTCCTTTTTCGAGCGCTTTGGGGAAGATAAATTCAGGGAGTTTGAGACTAAATTATTAGAAGAATTGCTTCAAAGAGATCATTTTATTTTGTCGACAGGAGGAGGCACCCCTTGTTTTAATAACAATATGGAACTCATTAAAAAAAACGCCACCAGTGTTTATATCAATTTACCGGCAGAGGTTATTTGTAAACGCTTACACCTTTCACATAAAAAAAGACCCATCATCAAAGACATCCATGAAGATGATTTGTTAGCCTATGTGAATTGCTTAGCGAAAATCCGGGAACCATATTACCGGCAAGCGAATTACGTTGTGCATACCGACGGCACCAACCCCTTGAAAACCACGAAAATGATTTATGATGTGCTGATGGGGTAGATAAGGAAAGTGGAAGTGGGAAAAGAACAACTAATATTTCCCTTTTTTTATAGCCTAACACAATTAAGTCTACAAAATCAACGTTTTAGTGATTCAGGTATTTCTCGTTTTCAACTATGAACATTTTTTTGTGCATAAAATCTTTGATTTCGGAAATTTGGTCGAGTTGACCTATTTGAAAAAAAATTACTTTTGAAAAGAAATAATTAATTTAATATGTTAAATACGGTTCTATTACAAATAAATCAAGTTGCTGACACCGTGGGAAAAGCAGCTTCTATTCCTGTACTTCCTAAGGCTCCCGGTGTGGATTCCATGTCTTTAATGGACATCATTGTGAAAGGTGGATTGCTCATGATCCCCATTGGAATACTCTCCATTATAGCCATTTATGTCTTTATTGAACGCTTTGTCTCCATTCGCAAACATATCAATACCGATGTCGGTTTTATGAATAACATTCGAGATTTTGTTAGAAACGGAAAAATTGACGCTGCCCTTACCCTTTGCAGGAATACTCAAAAACCCATTGCTCGAATGATTGAAAAAGGGATACTACGCATTGGAAAACCCATCAAAGAAATTGAAGAATCTATCGAAATTGCCGGAAAGTTTGAAGTATATAATCTCGAAAAAAACATACAGATTTTAGCTATTATTGCCGGGATTGCCCCCATGTTCGGTTTCTTAGGAACCATTATTGGGGTAATTAAAATCTTCTACGACATATCTCTTACCAGCGATGTCAGTATTGGCAGCATTTCAGCCGGTTTGTACACCAAAATGGTGAGCAGTGCTTCCGGATTGATTGTCGGAATTGTTGCTTACATTGGGTATCACTGGATTAATACCATTTTAAATAAGGCGGTTCACACCTTGGAATGGAATGCCATGAATTTCATTGAACTTTTAAACGAGCCCGCTGAATGATTTCCTTTCGCAAGAAAAAAGACATCACGGCGGAAGTATTTACTTCGGCTATGAATGACATCATGTTCTTCCTCATGCTGTTTTTCATCATCATTTCAACCTTGCTCAATCCCAGCATGATAAAAATTACTTTGCCAAGTTCTCAAAGCAGTCAGTCCATTCATAAAAAAGAAATCAATCTGACCATGACCAAGGATATGAATTACTTTGTGAACAATGCTCAGGTTCCTTATGAATCTTTGGAAGAAGCACTGAAGAAAGAATTGGGCATCCATCCGGAAGCCATTATTATGTTACGTTTCGATAAATCCCTTTCCATTCAAGATTTGGTAAATGTGTTGGCTATAGGAAATAAGCTGAATACCAAAATGGTGCTATCCACTGCCAAACCGCAGTAATTTCTCAATTTGTATTTTTGGTTCAATAATAAAACCCTTCGGACTTTTCTGTAGAAGCATTTTGCCAAAGGGTTACGCAAAAATTAGCTCAATTTCAACAAGAGGGACATATAGTCCAAATCGGTTCTTCGCACTGAATCTTGAAATCCTCAATTTAAGAAGACTGAAGATCTTACCACAAAGCCCACAAAGAAATTTCCACAAAGAGCACGAAGAAGATCGAAGACGGAAGAATGAAAAATTTCTCGCAGAATCCGCAGATGAAAACGCAGATGCCGCTGATATTCTAATAACTCAATAACCATTAAATGATCGAAGGTATTGTCTAAATGAAAAACAGGTAAATGCTAATGTTAGTTGTTTTTTACCTCTTCTTTTGCCTTAATCGAGAGATATTTAAGAATAGACTCTTTTTCCACATCGTTTATCTTTGCCCCGTTTTGCATCTTATTTACATTCACCTGCCATTCTTTTTTTGTAAATTGTTGAGGCAAAAATAGGCTATGGCAACTGCTGCATTTATTTACGTAAGTGGTTCTTCCGGTCAAGAGTTGTTCCAGACTCGTTTGCTGATGGGCGGCGTCGGTTTCTGATGGCATGTATAAGCTTGGGGCACATGCGCATACCAGCAAAACAATGCCCGAAATAATAATTGTACGATTAAAATGCATAGGAAAAAATTAAACGGGTTTGTAATTTTTCATTTTCTGTAAGCTCTTGTTTAGAAGACGTTAAATCTTTTATTTGGGGTAAACAACTCAGATTCATCCAAAAACCGGAAATGCTGTATGACAAGCCCAATCCTGCTGAAAGGGTAGAGAATTTCATTGCATTCCCTTCGTATCGACTGTAACTATATACTTCCATGCCAAGGAATAGATTTTTGCATAAGGGATAGGCGATTCCGTAATTTAATTCCAGATTAATTTCGTGTTCCTTTTTTACTTCTACCAAGGTATTGTTTTGGGTCAGTTCATTTTTAAAGGCGTATTCTCCTGAAGCATTAAACGCTTGGGTTAATTTCCCTATTTTTTTGTCGAAAATCAGCTTGGTTTCAATTTCAGATTCATCGTTGCTAAGGGTATATTCCAAATAC
>CAZJBB010000057.1:0-16442 GCA_964543995.1 uncultured Bacteroidales bacterium | reverse complement strand
GATAGCTTCAGGTGACTGGAGTTCAGACGTGTGCTCTTCCGATCTATATTGCGGTGGTTGGCGTTTCCCGCAATCAGAAAAAATTCAGTTTTATGGTGTATTCAGCGCTCTTGAACAAAGGCTACCACTGCATTCCGGTAAATCCTAATCTTACGGAGATGGAGGATCAGAAATGCTACCCAAGCCTTTCTTCAATAAAAGAACCTTTTGATGCTTGTGTGATTTTGACAGCAAAGAAAAACACCGACGTAATTTTTATCGAAGCCAAAGAATTGGGAATTCCCCATATTTGGGTACAATTCATGTCGGAAACACCCTTGGTAAAGGAAAGTGCTAACACCGCTAACCAAAACATTATTTTCGGGAAATGCATGCTGATGTTTTTAGATCCTGTGGTTGGGGCGCATAAATTGCATCGTTTTTTTAATAAATTGATGGGGAAGTATCCGGTGTAATAGTAGGGATTGTTTAAAAATAGAGTTTCATTTCATTGCAAAAGGCAATAAATCCAAAGTGCTTTCGACAAAACATCATTTGGAATCCCCAAATCCCCTTTCTCTATTTCTATTAATTAAAGTTTCAATAAATTACTGCGGTTTTTGGAAATCATAGCTGAATACAGTTGCCTTTTGATTTGATATTAATCAATTAGACTCCATTAATTAGTTAAATAACTATGTGATTGTGTGTTTTTTACAGCTCTTCATCGCCAGTATTTGCTCATTGCAACTCTTTTTGTTAATTTTAAATATCCACTAATATATGTTTAATAATTATTTTATATTTGCAGAATACATTTTAAATTATCTATCCATGAAAAAGCACTTTAATCTTTTTGTAAGGCGAATCTCTGTATTGATTTTCTTAGTAATAACGATATCTTCCTATGCTCAACCCATTGACCCTCCACCAGATATTTATAATGTAACCGGGGGTGGTAATTATTGCAGTGGAGGAACTCCTGTAAATGTGGGTCTTGATTTTTCTAATCCTTATGTAAGCTATCAATTCTACAAAGATGGGGTTGCTTTTGGTGCTCCTGTTCAGGGAACAGGAAGTGCCTTTTCTATTGCAGCGTCTGGAACTGGTGTTTATACTTGTAAGTATTGGTTTAATTATAATAGCTGGTGGGAGGAGGTTGAAATGTACGGTAGTGCTTATGTAACGGTTTCTCCTCCTGTTTCTGTTTCTGTTAATATTGAAGCTTCTGTCAATCCTGTATGTGCCGGTTCCAGCGTTACTTTTACAGCTACTCCCACTAATGGAGGCTTAGCTCCTGCTTACTTATGGGAAGTAAATGGCATTGATGTTGGTGCAAACAGTGCGACTTATTCTTTTGTTCCTAATGATGGAGATCAAGTTACATGCATTTTAACTTCAAATGCTACTTGCTTAATTAATAATGAGGGCTTTTTTGATGATAGCCCCGTTGCTTCTAACCCAGTTACTATGAATGTAATCCCAAATCTTCCTATAAGTGTTTCTATTGCTACTGATGAGGAGCATGTCAGTTATGGATCATCAGTGGTTTTTACTGCCACTCCTACCAATGGAGGATCAAGCCCTGTTTACCAATGGAAAATAAACGGCATCATTGCAGGTTCTAATAGCAATACTTTGTTTTTTGCGCCCCTAAACAATGATGTGGTAACTTGTATAATGACTTCAGATGCTTCCTGTGTTTCTGAAAATCCGGCTACATCAAACGCAATCACAATATTCCCTTTTACAAGTATAGCTATCGATGCTTCTTCAAACCCAGTTTGTAGCGGAACTCCTGTAACTTATACATTTACTCCAATTGCAACTTACAACGAATCAGACCTTTCTTACATGTGGTATGTAAATGGATATCCTGTCCTAATGACAAACTTGACTTCTTATTCTTATACTCCTAGTAATGGTGATATTGTAAATTGCTTTTTAGGTTCAATTCCTGTTACTGTAATTCCTGATACTTCAAATGGAGTTACAATGACAGTGAATAATTTAGTTTCTCCATCGGTAAGCATTAGCCCAAGCAATAACAATGTATTAGCAAATACTGTCGTTGACTTTACTGCAAGCTCTCCCGGATTTACTATAGCCACGGCAGTTTGGCATAAAAACGCTACCACCATTGCAAATAACGCAATGACATACACTTATACTCCAGCGAACTTAGACTCCGTATATGCAGTACTCACTTTCTCAGAAGGCTGTACTTCCACAACCATCTCTAATAAGGTGATCATGAATGTGATTACTACTGCTCCTACGGTTATTACCATGGGTCCTACAAACATTGTTCAAACGTATGCAACCTTAAATGGTAAGGTTACCGATAATGGTGGAGATGTAAATGCGTACCGTGGTTTTGATATTTCACTAAATAAAGATGCGAATTATATTACTTCTGAACATACTGAAAGTTCTGGATATTCTTTAATGTATTGGCAAAGTATTGATGCTACCAGCGATGGTTCCGGCTTTTATTCTTGTACGCTTACCGATTTAATGCCAAATACTATATACTACTATAGAGCTGTTGCATGTTCTCATGGTCTTGGTTGTAGTTATGGTGCAGTTAATGTATTAGACACCCGTAATGTTACCCAATTTAATGGTACCGGTTTCTGGAGCGATGCAAGCAAATGGACAAATGGTATCCCAACTGCTGCATCTTCGGTGTATATTAATGGTAATTGTACTGCAGCGGCCGACGGTATATGCTTTTCATTAGGGATTCTCTCTGGGGGTGCTTTAACCATAAATTCAGGGGACTCTATTCATGTTACCGATTTTGTTTATATATACTCATCGGCCACCAGCACAGGCGCTTTAATACAAAACGGAGTTTTAAATGTGAACCCTAGGTCTTGTTATGCAGAACGCTATGCTTCCGGTGGTAAAAGCCATCTCGTTTCTTCTCCCTTAAAAAGCAACAAAACCTATACATTCTATGGTTCTTATTTGTATTATTTTAATGAACCTTATAATGCGTGGTCTCCGATTACCAATGGTGGTAACTTTTTAGACGTTGGACGTGGGTATTCAGTATACACAGATACAGCAAAAAACTATCTTTTTTACGGTTCGGCATTCAACAAAGGGGATATTGAGTTATGCAGTATAAATAATCAGGAGTGGGGATTTTCTACATATACATGGGGATTACAATTTACCTTTCCAACTAAAGGAAATAACCTTGTTGGAAACCCTTATCCTTGCCGCTTAAATGGCAACATTAACACATGGAATAGAAACAATGTTAGTAATTCAATTCAAATTTTTGATCCGGTGGCTAATAATTATTTATCATGGAATGGTGTTACCGGAGGGTTTAGTGGTATTATTGCTGAAAACCAAGGTTTCTTTGTTAAAGCTACCGGTCCTGCACCTGCTTTAATCATCCCAGCTGCTTCTCAAACGGTCTCTACATCTACTTTCAAGAGTTTTGTACCTAATCAATTGAGTTTAACCATCAAAGGGAATACTTACTCCGATGATACCCGTATTTACTTCAATGCTGAAGCTACTGAAGGTCTCGATAACCAATTTGATGTTGAAAAAATGTTCGGGCCAGATGAATCTCCTCAGTTATTCTCTATCACTGCAGATAATGCGCTTTCAATTAATTGCTTACCCGAAGTAAACGAAAATGTAGTGGTTCTCGTGGGCTTAAAAGTAGGTGTTAACACCAGCTATACCATCAATGCTACCGATGTAGAAAGCTTCAACGCAGGTACTCAAATTTATTTGGAAGACCTCAAAGCCGGTAAAATGATCAACTTAACTGAACAAAGTTCCTATACTTTTGATGCTACTACCAGCGACAATGTAAACCGTTTCAAAGTTCATTTTGGTAAGGCTTCAACTACCCCCAGCAGCACAGCTATCAATGCTTACGCTTTTGAAAACACAGTTTATGTAAACAATCCTTCCTTAGTGAAAATTAACGAAGTGGTAATTTACAATGCTTTAGGTCAAGTGGTTACTTCTTTCAAACCTGAAATCAGTACCCTTTCTAAATACAACCATAAGCTTGCCAGCGGTTCTTATATCGTTAAAATGCTTACCGACAATAACGTATTTAGCAATAAAGTAACCCTGAAATAAGGGAAGCTTTTCGAAACTGCACCCCAAAAAAGGCAGTGGAGTTCACTGTGAGAACAAAATATTTCATACATTTGTATATAAAACTGTTAGCAAAAAAGGAATAGGAGTCCAACTATCGTTACACACAATAGTATTAAACATATCTTGGTATTGCATTTTGGAGTTATTTAATTTGACTTCAATAATTTTAAAAGATATAGCAACCTACTCATTGGCGATTTTGGCTCTAAAATATTTCGAAATATTAATGCTATGAAAAAAATTGTATTCTTTTTTATTGTGTTCTATATTTTCTCAACAGTATGGGTAAATGGCCAACCATGGATGCAACCCCCTTATCTTCATATTACCAGTCAGGCTGATAGCTCAAAGTTGAATAATTTTTATGAAATACAAAAAGCATTTCAAAAATACGAGAAAGATCAACTTGCAATAGAAAAGTCTAAAGAAGAAAAGGATAGCAGTAATGAAGAAGGGGAAGAAGAAGGCCCATTTCCTGGTTACACCCAATACAAACGTTGGGAATGGTTTATGGAGCCTCGGGTGTATCCAAGTGGTGATATTACGCTTCCTTCTAAAAATTGGGAAGAATTTCAAAAATATATTAATTCAAATCCATTAAGGGTAAAATCCCAACAACCCATGAATGGAAACTGGGCTTCATTAGGACCCTATATTCCGCCAGCAAATAATAATGGTATTGGAAGAATTAATTTTATTCGAATTAACCCTCTAAATTCAAATATTATTTGGGTAGGTGCTGCATCCGGTGGTTTGTGGAAATCAAATGATGGTGGCCTAACCTGGAACACCAATACCGATTTATTAACCGTAATCGGATGTTCGGATTTACTAATTGATCCGACAAACACTAACATTATGTACCTCGCTACTGGGGACAAGGATTATGGAGACACCAAGAGCATTGGTGTTCTTAAATCAATAGATGGAGGTGTAACCTGGAACACCACAGGGCTTTCATGGTCAGTAAGTTCGGGTTATTTAATTTGCAAACTACTTATGAATCCAAACGATCCCAATATTATTTTAGCCGCAACAACGCATGGTATATACAAAACAACGAGTGCCGGAGCAACTTGGAGTTTGGTTCAAAGTGGGTATTTCTATGATATAAAATATAAACCGGGCAACTCCAATATAATTTATGCTGCAACAGAGTACAAGAATTATACGAAATTTTATGTCTCTTTAAATGGAGGAACAAGTTTTACAAATATTACATCAGGACTCCCATCGGCATCAATTATTAATCGCTATGTTATTGGAGTGTCTCCAGCGGACACCAATTGTGTTTACCTTCTTGCATGTGATGCAACGAGTTCTGGTTATTATGGCTTATATCGTTCTACTAATAGTGGTAATTCATTTGCTCTACAATCTAACAGCCCTAATATAGTAGGTCAATTTGGATGGTACAGTTTAGCCATTGCAGTAAATCCATATAATGCAAATGATATTTATGTTGGTGCATTAAATCATTATCGTTCAACTGATGGGGGTGTTACATGGACGGCACTTAATGGTACACATGTAGATATTCATGCTTTAGAGTTTTTACCTGGAAGTTCAACAACTTTTTTTTCGGGAAACGATGGGGGAGTTTTTAAAACAACTGATAATGGAGTATCATGGACACATTTAAGTAACGGATTGGTTATTTCACAGATTTATCGATTGGGAACTTCTGCCATTAATTCGCATTTTAATTTAACGGGCCTTCAGGACAATGGCACTGTATGTCAGAAAAACAATAACTGGGTTTGTGTTGACAGGGGCGATGGAATGGAGTGTATTATTGATTATAGAGATACTAACACTTTTTATGGTTCTAAACAATATGGATATATTTATAAATCTATAGATGGAGGAAATAGTTTTTTGAATATTGTTAGAAATAATGGTACCGGAGCGGACACCCTTGGCTCTTGGATAACGCCATACATTATGCACCCTACAAATCACAATACAATACTTTTAGGAAAAACACAAGTGTATCGAAGTCCCAATGGCGGGATGAATTGGTTCCAATTGGGTACGATTCCGCCACCACCTATAAACCAATCAGGGGATAATGAAATTAAAGCTTTAGCATACGCACCTTCAGATTCAAATTACATTTATGCAGCAACATCTTATAGAATATATGTTAGTATAAATGGAGGAAGTTCATGGAATAATATAACGACTGGTTTACCAACAGCTTCAGCTGCCATAACTCATATTGCAATAAGTAACACAGACCCAACAAAAGCTTGGGTAACTTTTTCCGGCTATTCCAGTGGAAATAAGGTGTATGCTACTGCTAATGCCGGTATCGTATGGACAAATTACTCAACCGGCTTACCTAATTTACCTGTCAATTGCATTTTATATCAAAATCATTCAAATGATGGTTTGTATATAGGAACAGATGTCGGGGTGTATTTTCGCAGCAATTCGATATCTTCATGGCAAGCTTTTTTCACCGGTTTGCCTAATGTAATCGTTAACGAACTGGAAATACAATATGGTGCTGGCAAGATAAGAGCTGCAACATATGGAAGGGGATTATGGGAATCTGATATTGCAATTCCCAATGTTGATTTTACAGCAACTCCTGCTTCTGTGTGTTTAGGAAGCACCGTTAATTTTACTGATCAATCTAACGGGGCTATTCCAACAAGCTGGTCTTGGTCGTTTTCAGGAGGCATTCCTTCTTCTGATTTCACTCAAAATCCAACAATTACTTACAGTACAATAGGTGCTTTTAGTGTAAGTTTAACCACCAGTAATGCAAATGGTACTACTTCAAAGACCAAATCAGGGAGTATTAACTCTGTTAATTCATTAAGCGGTGGTTCGGCAAATGCAACCCCAAATGCAATATGCTCTGGTGATGTAACAATGTTGACATTGAACGGAGCCACAGGAAACATTCAATGGCAATCTTCATCAGATAATATTACCTTTTATAATATTAATGGTGCAACTTCATCAAGTTATTCTACAACAACAACTTCCACATCCTATTACCGTGCATTTCTTTCCAGTGGTTCGTGCGCCAGTGTTTACTCTACATCAGATACAGTTACAATAAATCCAATTCCCACTGAGTCATTTCAGGTAAGTATATTATCAGACATCACCGATTTTTGTTATGGTGACAGTGTATTTATAATAACCTCACTGACAAGCGGAGGGAATTACCCTACTTATCAATGGAGGCTAAATGGTATTCCCACGGGTATAAATTCGCCCACATTTCATTTTATTCCAAACGATTTTGATAGCATAAGATGCTTTGTTATATCTTCCTTGACATGCTTAGATTCAAATACTTTTTATACTCCTACCATTGCCTTTCACCAAAAACCCTTTCGTACGTTTCAAGTTAAATTGTTTTTAGAAGGCTTGTATGATGAAAATTCAAACATGATGCATGAAGTTATCAACGGAAACACAAATGAGCCTCAGTGGGTTAATGGAGTTACCGATAAGATTGATATATTCTTGCATCAAGAGAGTACCCCTTTCGCAACAATATTATCAAAGCCTAATTTGGATTTGGCAGTAAATGGATTGTCAACTTTTAATGCGAGCTGTGAGTTTTCCGGAAATTATTATATTGCCGTGAAAAACAGAAACCATCTTGAAACTTGGTCTTCTGTTCCTGTTTCCTTTAAAAATGCTTCCATATATTACGACTTCACTTCTGATATTTTGCAAGCATTTGGAACTGATGCACAGGTTCAAGTATCTCAAGATAAATATGCGCTGTATTTGGGAGATTTAGATCAAAATGGATATATAGATTTAGATGATTTTATTCTTTTCGAGTCAGATTTAGTCATGGGGGATATTGGGTTTTTCAATACTGATTTTAATGGAAGTGGATATATAGATTTAGATGATTTTATATTATTTGAGCCTCGTTTGATCTCTGGAAATGTTATTTATACTCCATGAAAACGCATCAATATTTAAAATCGCCTCCCTAAAAACACCAGGGCTTCGCCGTAAGAATTAAATTATTAATACATTTGTAAGTGCCAATAATCTCATTGAGAATGTTGGTAATTAAAATTACGAATGTATTTAATACCGATTGTATATATGTAGTAGTCCAATTTCGCTTCGCTCAATTGCACTAAACATCTATTACATCGGCGTTTTAGGATAATTCAACTGGATGATTATAAAATTCAAAATGGTATAATATCAAATCCTTAGAAATACTCTAAAAATGAATCCTTTTTGTTTTAAGATTCGCTTTGAGTTGTTCTATATGAGAGAGAAAAAATGACAAATTTTGATTCCATTATTCAAAAGGCAATCCATTTAGAATGGATAAATGCTGAGGAAGCACTTAAAGTGTATACCCACATGCCATTAGCAGACTTGATGCAAGCGGCACACAGCCTGAGGAAAAAAATTCATCCTCAAAATGTGGTTTCATGGATTATAGACCGAAACGTAAATACCACTAACGTTTGTATTTCCGGATGTGAATTTTGTAATTTTCATAAACCCCTGCATCATAAAGATACTTTTATTACCTCCAGGGATGAATATTCACAAAAAATAAGCGAACTTTTTGACTTGGGTGGTAAGCAATTGCTGTTGCAAGGCGGCATGCATCCCAATCTGAAATTGGCCTATTATGTTGATTTATTCAGCAAATTAAAAAGTAATTTCCCGGAACTAAAGTTGCATGCCTTGGGGCCTCCGGAAATCGTGTATTTAGCTAAGCAAGAAGGGATTACCTTTTCGGAAGTCCTTTCTCAATTAATGCACGCCGGTTTAGACAGTCTCCCCGGTGCCGGTGCTGAGATTTTGGACAGCGATATTCGTAAGCAAATATCCAAAGGAAAATGCTCGGCTGAAGAATGGTATGCGGTGATGAGAGCTGCTCACCAATTACAATTGACCACCACTGCTACCATGATGTTTGGGCATATTGAAAGCAAAGAACAACGTATTCAGCAGTTGGTTGACATTCGTCAGGTACAATCGGAAAAGCCGGAGGGGGCCAAAGGATTTATTTCATTTATTCCTTGGACCTTCCAATCGGAAAATACGGTATTGGCAAAAAAACATAGCCTTCAGGTCATTAGCGACGAAGAATACATTCGCACCATTGCCATCAGCCGACTGATGCTTCCTAATGTTCCTAATATTCAACCATCTTGGTTAACCGTGGGGAAGCATATTGCTCAGCTTTGCCTTTGGGCCGGAGCTAATGATTTAGGTTCAGTGATGATAGAAGAGCATGTGGTTTCTTCTGCCGGCGCCCAACATAAAATATCGATTGAAGTCATGAAAAATGCCATTCTTGAGGCCGGGTTTCAAGCGGTAATGCGAGATCAACAGTTTAATTTGGAGTTGTAGAACTTAATTTCAAAACAAAGCCCTATTAAAATCAAAAAATCATTTAACTTTATACAAAATTCAAAAATGAAGAAGATTAAAATTATTCTAATATCGATACTTTGCTTGTTTTTAGTCCAAACAAAAGCCCAAAAGTTTAACGGGGGAATCATTGCCGGTTTTAGTGGAAGCCAGGTGGCCGGAGACAGCTATGCCGGTTATAATAAATTTGGAATCATGGGTGGCGGATTTGTGAACTTTCAGTTGCTCAATTTATTAGGCATACAAATGGAAATGGAATATGTGCAAAAAGGCAGTCGCAAAAATCCGGATGCAACCAATGGAGATCTATCCTCATATAAATTGAACTTAGATTATGTAGAAGTTCCATTATTGCTTAAACTCCATTTTTTAAAAGTCCTTAAGCTTGAAATTGGATTGGCGGGTGCCGTTTTGGTTCATTCTTATGAGGAGGTGAATGGGAATAGCATTGTTTCCCGCCCTTTTGCCAGCACCAATTATTCGACCATTTTGGGACTTTCTTATACTTTTGCTAAGAAATTTACTGCATCCCTACGTTCTTCAGATTCTTTTACAAATATCAGAAAAACCACCAATTCCGGTGATGTGTATCGTTATTTTAGTTGGGGGCAATGGCACGATTTGCTTACTTTAAATTTACAATTTCAATTTAAGTAAATGCAAAAACACAATATCGTTGTTGCCGTTACCGGAGCCAGTGGTTCCATTTATGCCCATCGTTTATTGGAAAAACTGAATACAATCTCCCTACAATGGGATGAATGTGCGGTGGTTTTTTCGAATAATGCCCGCGATATTTGGAACTTTGAATTGAATAATGCAAGTGTTCCTGAAATTAAACATCAGGATTATTCTCCTAATGATTTCTATGCTCCTTTTGCTTCCGGTTCTTCCTCTTTTAATACCATGATTATTTGCCCTTGTTCCATGGGTACCTTAGGAAGAATTGCTTCCGGAATATCCAATGATCTGATTACCCGTGCAGCTGATGTTATGTTGAAAGAACGCCACAAACTTATTCTACTTACCCGCGAAATGCCATTGAATCTGATTCATCTCAATAACATGAAGCTCTTAGCTGAAGCCGGTGCAATCATTTGTCCTGCGTCGCCTACATTTTATCACCAACCTAAAAGCATAGATGATTTAGTGAATTCTGTTGTGGATAGGTTACTGAGTCTTGCCGGATTTGAAACGGATATGTTCAGGTGGGGAGAATGATTTGTTTCTTTATAAGGGGTTGAAAATCAGCCATTATATTATTTTATCTCAAAGAATTTTAAGAAATTTCTAAAATATTTGTGAAAGTATTCGTAATATATTCAAAATGTTTTATTTTTGTCAAACCTTCAATAAAAGTGTTCAAACCTTATTAAAATCGGAAAACAAAAAAATATTATTATGAAAAAACTAAGTAAATTAGCCCTAACAGTCATATTAATCTTAACCTTATCAGCAGCCTCAGAAGCACAAATCCGTGTAGGTGGAGGCCTATCATTTATAAAATTTTTTGGTGGCTCAACTTATAAAAATTTAGGTTTTGGAATAAATGGGGAATATGATCTAAATGATAAAACAGGGCTTTATGTTGGATTCAACTATTACTTACCGAATAGTACTTCAGGAACTACTGTGGTTACAGCCCTGAGTAGTGCAACCGTACCCTCCTTTGTGAGCGTTAATGAAAAGACCAGTCAAAGCTTAATGCAAATAAATTTAGGAGGGAAAAAGTATCTTGGAACCAATATGTATAAAGGTTTTGGCTTTTATGCATTTGCTCAGCTCACCATATTGCTCAATTCTGTGACCACCACTGTTGATGATAATTATGATAAATTGGCTTATGCTCCCAGTGGTACCACGAGTGGAAGCGAATCTCTTTCTAGTTTAAACATAGGTATTGGTGTGGGAGCGAGTGGAAATGTTGGGAAAAAAATTATGGTATTTGGTAATCTAGGACTGAATATACCTGCAAATAAAGTGAATGGGCAAAATGTAGAAGTGACCATGCCAGCATCATTAATTATAGATGCCGGAGTAAAATACAGTTTAGGAAAGACGCCAAAAGGTTCCAAAGGAGGAAAAAGAAGGCGTCATTAAATAATATTAATTTGAAAAGACTTACTGAAATGTAGGTCTTTTTTTTAGTCTTATGTTTTAGGCAGAAAAATTTTATAGATTTGTGCAGGCTTAAGGTAGTTCCTTATTAGCTGAAATGGAACACTTTATTATAATAATTAAAAATCAATTAATGAGCACAAAACATGTTTTGGTAGTCATGATCTTTTTTTTATCCCTGAGCGGGATGGCTCAACATTCAGTATGTCAACAAAGTAAATGTTCTCCTAAAACATTGCAATATATCGAAAGAGCTCATCAAAGTAAAAGCCAAATGTGTCTTTCTGAAAAATACGTTTATAAAAAAATAAATCAGAAATGGTACGTAAGTGCATTTGTGAAAGCGGAAGGTGTAGCATATAAAAAAACATTCAAGGACTTGGGTGTTCTCATAGGAACTACCACAGGTAGTATTTTCACCATTCAAATTCCTGCAGAGAACGTGGCTAATTTAGCTTCTTCTGAATCCATACAGTACTTGCAGCTGGATGAACCTGTTTTTATGAATTTAGACAGTGCTCGTTCCGATACTCGTGTAGATTCGGTTCACCAAGGAGTGAATTTGCCTCAAGCTTTTACCGGCAAAAATGTGGTTGTGGGTATTATTGATGCCGGATTCGATTACTCTCACCCTACCTTAATGGATACTTCCGGTAATATATTTCGATTAAAAAAAGTTTGGGAACAAAAGGTAAGTGGCATGCCTCCGGCTGGTTTTGCTTATGGAAATGAAATTTCTGATTCAACGAATTTGATGAACGATGGGTTTGATGTAAGTTTATTTTCCCATGGAACCCATGTTTCCGGAATATCGGCCGGTTCGGGTTATGGCAGCCAAAATGGCAAATACCGTGGTATTGCCTTTGAAAGTGATTTGGTCTTTGTGGGCATAAAGCCGGATCCTGAGCAATGGACCTCTACCGGAGGAACCAATATTATAGACGGGATCAACTATATTTATGCTTATGCCGCATCTGTCGGAAAACCGGCAGTAGTAAATTTAAGTTGGGGCTGCAGTATGGGGCCACACGATGGAACTTCTTTGTTTAGTCAAGCAGTGGATCAGCTCACAGGGGTAGGCAAAATATTTGTTTGTGCAGCCGGAAATAATGGTACCGATAATATTCATTTGAACAAGAAATTTACAACCACAGATACCTTGATTCGCAGTTTTGTGAATTTTCCCACTGTTGGAACAGAAAAGAGAACCTGGTTAGATGGTTGGGGTGAAGCCGGTAAGACCTATTGCGTTAAAATCACTTTGTTTAATGGTTCATCTGCAGGGAACTCTACCGGTTTTATTTGTCAGGATGGCACTTTACACAATTACACTTTGATTGGAAGCGCAAACGATTCTTGTTTTGTGAGTATCATAAATTCTGCATCCGAATTTAACGGAAAACCGAGAATCTTCATTGACTTATTCACTAAGTCTGCCAATAGGGTAGAGGTAAGTGTTAAATCCAATTCAGGAAACCTAAATATGTGGATGGGATATGTTAAAGACTATACCGGCTATTATGGTAGCTTTGCTGTAGGAATTGTTGGGCAAAGCGTTGGAAATAAAGACATGACTGTGAGTGATTTTGCTACTACCCATTCGGCCATCGCTGCGGCTGCTTATGCTTCAAAAGTGGCTTATACCAATATTGATGGGGTGGCTTCTGATTATAGTACCTATGTGGCTGAAGGCAATATTGTGCCTTTTTCGAGCCATGGTCCGGCTGCCGATAGTACCAACAAACCGGATATCGCGGCTCCCGGTTTGAGTATTGCCTCCGGAATAAATTCGTATGACACTACCTACAATGCCGGTGGAGCCAACCGAATATCGGTTATTTCTTCCTTTTTAAGTCCGCTCACCGGAAGAACCTATTCTTATGCCATGATGATGGGTACTTCCATGGCATCTCCCATGACTTCAGGTATTATTGCTTTAATGCTTGAAGCCAATCCGCAATTGACCCCTTTTTTGGTAAAAGGCATCCTAAAAGAAACCGCCATTTTAGACAACTTTACCGGAAGCATCCCTTCGCAAGGGAGTTATTTATGGGGATATGGGAAGATAAATGCCTATGGTGCCGTAAAAAAAACATGGGAATCGGTAAATGTCAACAATATCAGTAATAAAGAGGCCAACGGAATCCTATATCCAAACCCAAACCTTGGAAGCTTTTCAATGATAATACATTCAAAAGAAAACGAACCAATCCAACTCCTCATTTATGATGTAACCGGAAAAGCTGTGTTTTCTCATAACTATACTGTCACTCAAGGAATAAATAACATTTCAGTCGTTTCTAAACTGACGCCAGGACTTTATTTTTTAAAAGCAATAGATTCATCAGGGATGAGTACCTATAAACTAGTCGTTGAGTAATGCTTACTCGAATTTTATCAAATCATTTATGTTCCCTAAATTGAAATTTTTGTGTAAGTTTGTTAAGAGCCTATAATTAAATCCTAGAAATATTTAATGAAGACCTTTTTTCGCATACTGAGATACGTTAAACCATACTGGCGCTATGTATTGCTGAACTTATTGTTTAATATGTTGTTCAGTGTGTTTTCATTGATTTCTCTTACCTTGGTTGCCCCCTTTCTACAGATTCTTTTTGGATTGACCAAGCCTTTGACTGTAGCTCCTGAATTTCATTTTAACATCCATTCTTTCATGGATTTTTTAAATTATCAGGTAGGGAAAATCGTAAATTTGGGAGGGCCAACCCAAGCCTTACTTTTTATTTCCTTGATTTTTTTGGTGTTCTCGTTTTTTTCGAATTTTTGTCGATATATGGGTCAGTTTTTCATGTCACCCATTAGAAATAATGTGGTAAGAGACATGCGAAATGAAATATATTCTCGGATTCTGATTTTACCCTTATCTTATTTTAAAAATCACAAAAAAGGTGATATTGTTTCTCGGGCCAGTAATGATGTTCAGGAAATCGAATGGTCGGTAATGAGCTCCCTTCAAATGGTTTTTATGAATCTGCTCACCATCATCCTGTTTTTAGCGACCCTGATTTATATAAGCCCGGCTCTTACCTTGTTAGCTTTGGTATTGATTCCTTTGAGCGGATTTCTGATTGCCAGGATATCAAAAAACCTCAAAAAGAGCGCCGTTCGCGGGCAAGAAAAAATGGGGACCTTATATAGTATGGTCGAAGAGAGCATTAGTGGAATACGCATTATCAAAGCATTCAATGCTATTGATAGCAGTATCGATCGCTTTAAAAAGAACAATAAACTGTATACCCGAATCATTAACTCTGTTTTTCGGAGAGCGGATGTTTCTGCTCCACTTACCGAATTTTTGGGTGCCTTAGTGTTGGTCATCATCATCTGGGTAGGCGGATCCTTGGTGCTATCTTCCGATGGCTGGATTACTGCCGATATGTTCATTGTGTTTATTACGGTGTTTGCCCGATTAATACCTCCGGTTCAGGCGTTTATTAACGCTGTTTTTTCAATCCAAAAAGGGAATGTTTCCGCACTTAGGGTGTTCGAAATTATAGATGCAGAAGAGGTTATTTTAGAGAAACCCCATGCCATTCATAAAACAGAATTTACTCAAAGCATTGTTTTTAATGAGGTTTGTTTTGGGTATAACGAACATTTGGTGCTGAAAAACATCAATTTCGAATTACAAAAAGGAAAATCTATGGCTATTGTTGGAAATTCGGGCTCCGGAAAAACCAGTTTAACCAATTTATTGCCTCGTTTTTATGATTATACAAGTGGCGATATTTTCATTGATGGAATTCCTATAAAGGATTTGGTTATTTCGGATCTGAGGGGATTGATGGCTCTGGTCTCCCAGGAAAATATTTTATTCAACGATACCGTATATAGCAACATTTCTTTTGGAGCCACACATTATTCTGCACAAGAAGTGGAAGCTGCCGCACGTATTGCAAATGCTCATGAATTCATCTCTCAAATGCCGGAAGGATATCATACCATTGTAGGAGATAATGGCATAAAACTTTCCGGTGGACAAAAACAACGATTGAGCATTGCCCGTGCAGTGCTCAGAAACCCTTCTATTCTTATTTTAGACGAAGCAACTTCCTCCCTCGACAATGAAAGCGAGAAATTAGTTCAGGATGCGCTCTCGGAACTCATGAAAAATCGCACTTCTATTATTATCGCACATCGTTTAAGCACCATTATCCATGCCGATGAAATTCTTGTTCTGGATAAAGGCCTAATCGTGCAAAAAGGGCATCACCGGGATCTTATCAAAATAGATGGCGTCTATAAAAACTTATACGAGAAACAGTTGTTTAGCGTTTAATATTTCAAAACATAAAACCTCACTAAGTGATGAATAAAAATCAAACGAAACATGAAATTAAGCAATTAGCAGATGACTTTTTTCAAGAAGCGGTTTCAATTCGCAGGCGCTTACATTCGATACCGGAATTGGCTTTTGAAGAATATAAAACCGCCGCTTTTATTGCCGAAAAGCTAACGGAAATGGGGGTTTCATTTCAACAAGGGATTGCAAAAACAGGAATTGTAGCCATCATAAATCCTGAAAAAGCCCATATAAAAACCATTGCTTTGCGTTCTGATATGGATGCCCTGGCAATCATTGAAAATATTGATGTGGATTATAAATCCATCCATCCGGGCATCATGCATGCTTGTGGACATGACGTACACATGGCATCTTTACTGGGAACAGCTTTTATTCTTAAAAAAATGGAGTCTCAATTGGAAGGAGCCGTAAAAATCATCTTTCAGCCTTCAGAGGAAAAGAGATCGGAAGAGCACACGTCTGAATTCCAGTCACCTGAAGCTATCTCGTA
>CAZJBB010000056.1:0-16609 GCA_964543995.1 uncultured Bacteroidales bacterium | reverse complement strand
CACCGCTCTGAACACTCTTTCCCTACACGACGCTCTTCCGATCTCTCAAATCATCCATCAGTTGAAATATTTCCTCTTCCTTTTCGCCTAAACCCAACATAATCCCTGATTTTGCCCTAATACCACTGTTGGAAATCATTCTAATCACCTCAAGACTTCTCCTATATTGCGCTTTGGTGCGAATGATGGGTGTAAGACGTTCGGTGGTTTCCAAATTGTGCGAGATTACCGAGGGTTTTTCCTTGAAAATGAGGTTCAAAAGACTTTCATCGGCATTAAAATCCGGTATTAGTGTTTCTATGGTAATTTCAGGATTGAGTTCTTTAATACGCTTGATCGTCTCAGCCCAAATGCCCGCTCCCCCATCCGGTAGGTCATCTCTGTCCACTGAAGTAATTACACAATGTTTAAGTGCCATAAGTTTAATGGATTCTGCAACCCTTTGAGGTTCTTGGGTGTCAACATCTAAAGGTTTTCCGGTTTCAACTGCGCAAAATTTACAGGCTCTGGTACATATATTGCCAAGGATTAAAAACGTCGCAGTGCCTGTATCCCAGCATTCACCTATGTTCGGACAGTTTCCACTGGTACAAATGGTGTGTAACTTATGCTGTTGCACAATTTCCTTGACTAAGGCATAATTTTCTTTTCCGGGTAATTTTATTTTAAGCCAATCCGGTTTACGTTGCATCTTAGGATTCATTTCCATGGGTGCAAAAGTAAGGAATTTGGAATATAGTTGTGAGTTTTCATGACTCCTGCAAAAAGCCAATTTGCGAAAAAATAATAACAGTGTGTGAGTAAATTTCTTGTAACCGATTGACTTTCGGTTTTTTGCATTATATCATCCCTCTAATTCCCAACATCCAAGGCCATTTTCCATTTGCCTTCTGGGGTTTTAGTCCAAAAGGTAGCATAGGTGCCGTGTTCAACGGTATCTTTGGTTGTATAAGTGTACTTCCCATAAGTATAACCCAAATCACCGGATTTGGCTATTTTTCCGCTTAAGGGTTCCCACGATAAGGTAAAAGTAGTATCAGGGCGAAGTTTTTGGTGTGCTTTTAGTGAATCTTTTCCAATGATAGGCAATCCATTCGGTCGTAGCAAAACGCCCATGCTATCCAGATACTCTAAAAATGCAAAGTTCATGCCTTTTTCCATGGATAGTTTGGAGAACTCCCTATCAGTTTGAAGCAATTCGTTTACATCGGCAGTGGAATTGGGCCTTTGACTACAAGAGGACATCAAAAGTAAAACCGGTAAAATGAACAGTGAGAAAAACTTTAACATGATGAGAGCTACGTTATTGGATTAGAAAAGATTAGGATTTCTTTTCCTCATCTTTAATCATTTCTCCTTTTAGGTTAAAGAATAGGGTTTGGGTGTCTTTCTTTTTAGCAATGATAATACGATAGCGGTTTTCTGATTCTGTTTCTTTGCGAACCATATCGACTTGTTTTATTTTAAATCCTTTGTACTGAATGGCAAGGGTATCTTTAATTTTTTTAGGTAAGTATTCGGGGAGCATATTCCATTCTCTGTTTAATAGTTCCCCGTTAATCCCAAAAAACGCCTTGGTTTTGGTTTCGTTCATCGTAAAGTCACAGATATAAGTATTATCGGCTTTTTGCCAGAAGGCATTAAAAGCATCCGGGAAAACGACTTTAAAAGTCCTGGCAACCCCGTTTGGAACATCATTGGCATCTATTTTTTGAGCCGAGGAATTAAAAAACAATCCTAATACTGAAAAGAGGACAATATATTTTTTCATATTTATGGTTTTATTAAAATTACTTTGCTTCCTGTACAATTTGATTCAAATCTTTTACTTGTTTTTCCAACACAATGGTGCAATAGGAAAAATTACTTACCGGCCAACCACCCCATATTACATAATTTCCGTAGTTGTCTTTTTTGTTATAAACCGCAGTAGTCGTGTTATCGAATGTCCATTTCATGGTATTGTTGTTGTTTTCGAAAGCAACTCCTACGTCCATGAATTTATGATAGATGACTTCATCGAGATAGTTTTGGGCTATTCCCAAAGCATTCAATAAAAAGGTCAATGTTTTTTGTCCGGGTAGGCCTTCGAGCTTCATTTCCAAGGTAAAACGATCCACCACTCCTCCGGCAACAAAAAATTCTCCTCCGCTAAAATCCAATCCGGCATAATTAAATACCTGATCAATAGTGCCAGCAACTTGAGTGTATTTATTGTCACCATAAACCAAAAACATGGTGAGTGGCGCGGCTGTGGAAATCACGGTATTATCGCTGCTCAAGTGAAAAGCAGTGATGGGGAAATTAAATTGGCTTACTATATCTGCCCCACTGGAGGTATACACGTGAGAAACCGTCCATACGCCTTCCATTCGGGTTTTGGTGGCAATTTGCTCCTTTTCGCAGGAGGTTAAAAACAAGGTAATACAAAGCGTAATTCCTAAGATATTAAAGATTCTCATACTGTTTTTCATAATCTGGTTTTTAATAGTTCATTACAAATATAATTCCAAATCGTATTCGGTGGCACAAATTCGCTAAAAATTTTGGAAACTGGATACAAATAACAAGCTTAGACTCGGATTAAATTGCATTTTCCCAATAAAAAACCTTTTCGGAATTATTTTAAAATAAACCCCTTTGATTTTAAAACAGATTCAAGTGGAATCAAAAGAATGAATCAAGAAGGCCGGAAAAATTGCTTTCACTTCATTTGCAAATTAAATTTGATATTGCATTTTAAGAATGTAAAAAACATTGTGTAAATTTGTAAATTAATTATCATGTATATGTGTATAGAAACTATAATATTAGGCATACTTGGAGGGCAGGAAATCATTTTGATTGGTATTATTGCCTTGATTTTATTTGGAGGTAAAAAAATCCCTGAACTGATGAGAGGCTTAGGGAAAGGGGTGGCTGAATTCAAAAAAGCAAAAAATGAAGTGGAAAGTGAAATCAGCGGAGTTCATTCAAATCCGGAACCTACACCCGAGAATAAGTCGGTGACACCCCCTCAGGAAGCGCCATCGGTTTCCAAGCAATAGATTGATAAGCCCTTATGTTTAAGTGGTTTAAGAAATCAAAAATAAATATTTCCGGCGAGTTAAATTTTTGGGAACATTTGGATGTTTTCCGGGTATATCTTATTCGCAGTGTAATCGCTTTAGTGGCTTTTAGTGTTGCGGCTTTTTTTCTCAAGCATCTTATTTTCGACATCATTATTCTAGGTCCTAAAAATCCTGATTTTATTACTTATAGGGTTCTTTGTGCTTTGGGTGACCGATTACATATTCCGGACTTATGCATTGAGAAGCTTCCAATCACTTTAATCAATCTTGAGGTTGGAGGGCAGTTTAAAGTTCATCTCCTGATTTCATTTATTGCAGGAATTATTGCAGCGATTCCTTTCATATTATACCAATTGTGGTTGTTTATCAAACCGGCCTTATATGACCACGAACTTAAGTATTCCCGAATTGCTATTTATTACGTTTTATTACTTTTTATAGTTGGGGTCTTATTTGGTTATTATGTCATTTTGCCCTTAACAATCAATTTTCTTTTAACCTATGAACTCAGCCCGGAAATTGTTAATCAGATTACCATAAGCTCCTACATTTCAACAGTAACTACTTTGCCTTTGGCCACCGGTTTGGTTTTCGAAATGCCGGTGATCATTTATTTTCTATCAAAACTGGGGTTGGTCACTCCAATGATTTTGAAAAAATTCCGTCGGCACTCTATTGTTATTAACTTTCTGATTTCCGGAATTATCACTCCATCGGTGGATATGTTTAGCCAAACCTTAGTTGCGATTCCTTTAATATTGCTCTACGAACTTGGAATTGCTGTTTCCAAAAGGGTATATATAAAAAGACAAGTTCGGGAAAAAGAAGCAGGTTTTTAGAATTTCATTTGAGCAAACATAGGAGACAAATAACAAAGCCAGTAGTCGATTTTTCAAAACCCAAAGCCTATTCCAATTTTTGCTCTTCCACTTGGTAGATTTCGTATGTATCCGCATCGTAAACAATAGCGTATATCGAACATCTATCGTCATTCCAGTTTGGATTTACATTATATAAATACGATTTTACGATTGAAGAATCTTTTACTGAAGCTACCGTATTTACTGCAATTGGCACTCCCCAGGGGGAATTCACTGCATCCCTCAGAACATGTTTATGAACATAGTCGATAATTGTTGGTGTAGTTCCAACGCCTGCATCGCCATTTTTTTGAGGAGAAATAATGCTGTCTTCTATCATTAAAACCGAAAGCATAAGATTTTTACTCATATTTGCTCTATAGGTGGTTTTAATATGGGTACACAATTTCCTTTCGGTGGTGAGATAATTGTTGATAATTTGCAATGCCAGGATTACAGGCTTTTGTTTTGCTGTTGCAACGGCCCCTCCCCATGCAGTTTGATACAATACATGATTACTGCTTGGGAATCCAACTCTATTCACCATACCATCCGGTAGACCGGCATCGCTCATTCCAAATTTCAAATTGAAAGCATCTCCTGCCGCCGTTCTATAATCAGCAGTAAAATCACCACTGGCATCCGGAATGGCAAAATCGCCACAATGCACTTCCATGAGCAACAAGGTGTCGCCAAAAATGTTCTTTAAGTTTCGAGCCACCAATGACCCCCCCGGGCAATTCACGCATTTAATTCCTGTATATTCTTCCAACAGTACCTTGTTATAATAATTTGCCGGAAGCGCAGGAAAAGTTGGAGTCGGGCAGGCATCTCCATTATTATTACTCACTGTATACGGTCCTGAAATTTTATCGCAAGAGGCCATAAATAATAGGGTGAAAATAAAAAATGCTGAACTGAAATATTGTAAGCTTTTCATGATATTGAATTTAAAAACTACTGCTGATTGTTAACACTAAGCCATTGGAAGCAGGAACGGATCTACATACGCCGCCCACACACACAATTCCTTGAACTTGTTTGCCATACATAAGTGAAATCCTGTTGGTATGATGAACGTATGCAATCCCCATATTATAATAATGAAATTGTTTACCTGCATCCTTGTTCCCATAGTTCCATCGATCAGAAATCGAGAAAAACCAAGCCGGATTGATGGATAATTCTGCCATGCCCATGATCCAATTGCCTTTATCTTGTTGGGTAGATAAATGCTCAAATTCAATGCGCAGGGTTTTATTTTCGCTTAAGCCAAACGACATATCCACGATTCCAATATTTCCATACAATAAAGAGTCTCCATTTTCCATAGGATGCCCTTGAATGATGGCATAGTTGTAAATCAAATTCATATATAGGGCGCTCATCTTGAATGTTTTACTAAACTTATGACTGACTTCTACATTAAAATCCTGAAAGTACATTTCCTTGCCAAAAGCAAAAAAGTCGGATGTATAACCCAAGGTTCCCGACTGTCCAATATAAGTACTGTCGTTTATTTGAGATTTTGAAATGGAGTGCACTTGTGAAAAATTAGCCGAAACTTGGGTGCCATATTTCCCTCCTAAAAATGTTGCTTTTTTGATTTTATAATCCAATTGTGCCTGATAACCTATTTCGCCATTGGGCTGGGTAGAATATGGATATTGAGCCGCTAAACTATAGGATTGTTCCTTAGAAATGGTAGGTAAGTAATTAATATTCAGTACATTTCCGGTTTGAGTTCGATCAGAACGAAAATCCATATTATCTACCCTTTTTCCACTCACCGAAATGCCCAATCCCTTTTGGGAATAAGATAGGTTCATAAAAGCTGCTTCCCCATCTTTGTAAATAAAATGGTTAACGGTGGAAGGGTCATTAATTTTATGAGCGTACTCTGCCATAAAATCAAATTTTCCATAATTCAGTGCCACTCTTCCGGCATAGGCTCCTACATTTTCAGGGAGAATGTATACAGGGTCTTCGTCGGCTTGGTATTTACTAACGAAACTACCTCCCAAGGTAAGCTTGCACTTTCCATCTTTAAATTTAGAGAATAGCTCATTTACGGAAACATCAATATCGCCTCCTCTAACCAACCCTTGCGGTTTTTCGAAAAAGAAACGTTGCTTTCCAATAATTCCTTTCACTATGATTCCGGGGAGAACATTGTATTTAACCCTAATTCCATCCAAGGAATTGTCGAATCCTAGATTCCAATTTTCGTAGGTGCGTAAGATTAAACCGGTTCCAAATTGTTCGTAAAAATTTCCCACCGTCACTTCAATATTATCGCTTTTATAGGAGGCAAATCGATAAGCAATGCCATTGCCTTTATAGCGTTTATCGTAGCCCAACATAGGGTTTAAGAAGTTTTCGTATCGTATTCCGGCGTTGAAGTTGCCATTGGTGTACAGTAAATTTGCAAAGCCGTTCACCAACAGTTTTTCCGGAACATTGGGGGCGCCAATAGCACTGTCTTGAAAGTAATACTGTGCATCCAATTCGAAATTTCCACTAATTTTCCCTTGAGATAACACATTTTGAGTAAATCCATAAGAGGATATGGCAATGAAAGCAAGGAATAAAATTCTTTTCATGTTTATAGTACAAAGGGTTTATTAATTGGAAACGTCTTCTCCGGCAATAATCTTTTTAACGATTTTAATCAATTCAAGCTCTCCTCCATCTGCAAAAGAAGTATGTTGCCAAACAATTTCCCCTTTACCGTTAAGAATAAATGTATGAGGAATCATGTTTACATTCATGGCTCTTTTAAAATCGCTGTTTACATCCAAGAGTACGTCGAAATCCCATCCCTTACCTTCGGCAGTGGGTTTCACTTTAGAAGAGGAACGTGAATCGTCGATAGAAACAGCATACAATTTCACTCCGGTTTCTTTAACCCAATCGGCATACACTTCGGAAATGGCCGAAAGTTCTTTCTGACAAGGTTTGCACCATAAAGCCCAAAAACTAATAATTATTGGTTTTCCGTCATTGGTGATTTTTGAGGTATTTATGGTTTTACCGCTTAAATCTTTGAGTTCTACTGCCGGTAACTTTGGGAAAGTCTTTGCAGGTTTGTCAACGTTTTGACTAAATGCTGTAAAGCCGAAAAAGAGGAAGGCTAATGTCAATGATAGGGTTTTCATAGGAGGTAAATTTATTGGAATAATAGGGTTATATTCTGCAAAATGCGAACCAAAAATACAATTTTTTATCTAAATGGTTTTAAATGAAACTTAATTACCAAATTATGTCCGCTTTTAAATTCGAATGGAGTTTAATGATGTTTTTATTGCTTAGGATTTCCGGTGGCAGGTTTTTATTTAACGCATAAAGTTTATACCCTCTTCTTACCAAATTGTTCGTAATTTCCGGGGTAGGCGGATATGGATACACTGTGAGGTCGGTATAAAACATCATATCAATATTATAGGGGAAAGGGACATTAAACAATACTGCGTTTTCAATAGGTTCCTTAATTTCCGATTGAATGCGGAAGTATTCGGGTTTATTAAAGATTCTTTCGACAAGGTAATGATTGCCTTTCGACTGATTCGTATGCTCAAATTGGACTTGTTCGATATTAAAAACATGATACCCAAGTAAAACGAAAGTGAATATGGCGATGATAAAAACCAGTCCTCTGCCTATTTTTTCCTTTAACTGAAAATACAACATTTCGAAAACAGCACCTATCATCAAAACAACAAAAGGAAAAGCAATTACGGTAAAAGACTCCATTTTGGTTTCAGCAACACTATAAAATAGGATTGGCAACATAATCCAACAAAAGATGGCAATTCTTAAGTTTCGATTTTTGATTAAAAAAATGCCAATGATTATGAAAAGAAAGATTAGGTAAAAATTAAACGGATTGTAAATCTTATTCATCATTAAGAAATGGAAATCAAAGTTACCTGTATGATTTTCAATGGCTTCTGTAAAATGACGTGCATTCAGCGACATTTCATATTTGGCTTCTTTCGGGAAGCGAATGAGGGTGTAAAGGGTCCAAGGAATAAACAGAAGAAGGGTAATTCCTAGACTTTTCAACAATGGAATAAAACTCTTTAAATATTCTTTACGGGCTTGTTTTACTTTCAGTACTATTGAAATACCCCAAGCAGAATAAACCAACACGCCTACCAACCACTTGGTGAGTACAGCAAATCCGGAAAACAAACCTATCCATATAAGCCAATATCCTTTTTGTGTCCTCACATATTCCAAGTAAGCCCAACAACTGGCTCCAATGTAAATCATAAAAATCACATCGTTTTCGGCTAAAGGATACCTTCCGCTGGTGAGGTTGTTAATGAAAAAGCTGAGCACAAAAAACAATGCGGCAATGTATCCTGTGGTTTTTGACACCAATAGGCAACCCATGCGATACAATACAGGAATAAAAAGGATACTTAGAATTAATGTGGGCAATCGAAAGGCAATTTCATTGGCGCCAAAAAGTTTTATACACAAAGCACTTTGCCATAAAAACAGGGGTTGTTTATGCAACCAAATGTGGCTTGAAATCCAACTCATATAGTCATAATCCAATACCGGATTTTGGTAAAGCATGGGTTTTAATGGGAACCGAGCCATGTTTTTAGCCACCAAGGCATGAAAACTTTCGTCCCAAGTATTCAGGAAGCCATCGAGGCTAATAAAAAAATACTTTAAGGGAATGGCAGCTAGGATTAATACCAACAAGGCCCATTTGTATTTCTGTAAAAAGAAAAGCACCAAAGAACCTATTAAAAGCAAAATGGAAACGGATAATAAAATCTGATGGCTTACACTTAAATAAGAATGAAACATGGGTCGAATTAAATCTTATGGTACATCTTTCTGAGCCAAAGGTACATACGATTCCCGAATTTTCCTTTAAATACTTTTTGCATCATTTTAGCGGAGTTTTTCCCAATATCAAGCAAAAAACTTTTGCGATCCTTACTCAAGGCATCGTAAAACCCATTGCTTTTTGCCAAGGCAATGGCTTCTAATCTTTCATTGTAAGTAAACTCCGGTGTTTCATATATGATGCGGGGAGAAATGGTATGATACTGATAACATTCAACATCGGTGAGCAAGGTGCCATGCTTTTGAACAAAACTCCACAAAATGGAATCTTCATAGGGCAGGGCTGTATAAAACTCAACTCCGGTCAACTTGGAATTTTTCGCAAACGCTATGGATTCTTTAACGGTTTCTAAAGTGTCTCCCGGGTTTCCTATCATAAATTGACCCATAACATCAATACCGGCATCTCTGAAAATTTGAATGCCATTGCTTATTTTCTCAATGGTGGTGTGTTTATTCATTTTTTCAAGTACCTCATTGTTCGCCGACTCTATTCCAATACTCACATTATAACAACCCGATTGTCTCATTTTTTGGGCTAGTATCGGAGTGATTCTATCGGCTCGAAGGGAGGTGCTCCATATCACATTGAGTTTTTCTTCTATCAATAAGTCGCAAAAGGCTTCAACCCTTTTAAGGTCAATATTAAAACTGTCATCATTAAAAACGATGGTCTTAAGGGTGTAATTTTTGATGAGATGTTTGATCTCTTCAACTACATTTTCAGCCGAGCGTTTCCGCCATTTGTGTGTCCAAAGGGAATGAGAATTACAAAAAACACAATCGTAAGGACACCCACGACTGGTAGTCATACGATGTTGCGGATATCGATTCATTTTAAATAAATCGTAGGCAGGGAAAGGGAGTAAATTGATGTCTTGGAAAATTTCTCTAAATGGGGTTTTTACGATTTTGTTTCCATCCTCTTTATAAATTAACCCATGAATTGAAGGCAAATCTTTTTGTCCCTTAAAGAAAGCAATGAGCTCAGAAAAAGTAACTTCTCCTTCGCCATAAACTGCAAAATCAAAAGGGAAATTAAGAATGGCTTTTTCTCCCACAGTAGATACATGTGAGCCTCCTAAACAAATGGGGGTTTGAGGATACTTTTCTTTCAACATGCTAGCGATTTCGACCGCTTCGAGAAAAACTTGACTTGAAGCCGTAATGCCAAATAGATCAAAGGGGGTATTGAAAAAAACTTCCAATTCTTTGGGTTTGGCAATACGTGTATCAATAAGTTCGAAAGTTATATCTGCATGTTGTTGGCGGGCATAAGAGGCAATATAGCCCAGCCCAATGTGCACAGCAGGATGTTTTAATTCTTTGTTGGGATTAATGAGTCCTATTTTCATTAAATGTCCTAATTTCAAGTAATTATTCGAAAATTAAGTGGTAAAAATACGGTTTTCTTGGGATTATCCAATACCAAAAGTGGTGTTAACCTCTCAAAGAATTCCGATTTTGCATTTGTTTTTAGTTTATATAACTCGGCGTTCAAATGCTAAAACTAATTGAATTTCAATTAATTATTAGGCTGATATTAAGGATTTTAGTTTTTCAAAAGCCTTAGGCAAACCGGCAGGATGCTTGCCCCCAGCACTGGCATAAAAGGCTTGTCCTCCACCACCGCCTTGAATTTCAAGAGAAATTTCACGAATCAATTGAATGGCATTAAAGCCGTGAGAAGCGATAACATCTTCGGTAATCACTAAACTTAAATGCGCTTTGCCTTCCTGTTCGGCACCCAACAGCATAATTAAATTGCTATGTTTGGATTTGATATGAAAGCTAAGGTCTTTAATCGATTGAAAATCAAGTGAGACTATTTTGGATACGAATTGTATCCCTTTTATATTTTCAGGAGCAGATATGATTTCTCCCGCCAATGAGAGCACTTTTTCGTGGTTGAGTTCGTCAATGGTTTTTTGTAATAGAATGTTTTTTTCTATTAATTGATCTACCGAGGTTTCCAAGTCAAGGGCATTTCGTTTGAGCTTAAACTTCAAATTCTCAATGGGTTGTATATATTCCATTTGCAAGTATTCCAATGCCTTTAAACCGGTTTTGGCTTCTATTCTTCTTACTCCGGCAGCAATGGCTGATTCGGAGGTAATGACCACCAAGCCGATTTGACCACTGGCAGATACATGAGTCCCTCCGCAAAGTTCCACCGAAAAGTCATCATCGAAACTGACCACCCTAACGTCATTTCCGTATTTTTCCCCAAAGAGGGCCATAGCGCCTTTTTCAATTGCTTGATCGTATGGCATTTGCTGAATCCTTCCGGGGATGTTTTCCAACACCTTTTCCATCACCAATTGCTCAACCGCTTTGATTTCTTCCTTGCTAACTGCCTGGAAATGCGAAAAGTCGAATCTAAGCCTGTCGTCATCTACCAAAGAACCTTTTTGTTCTACATGGGTTCCTAACACCCGGCGTAATGCTGCATGGATTAAATGCGTAGCACTGTGATTGGATGCGGTTTGATTTCTTTTTGCTGTATCCACTTGAGCCGTAAAGGTTCCGGTTAATTCAGCAGGGAGTTTTTCAACAATATGAATGCTCAGGTTATTTTCTTTCAGGGTATTGATGATGTTTGTTTTACCTGAATCATTGAAAATACAACCTTTATCACCCATTTGTCCGCCCGATTCGGCATAAAAGGGACTCACGTTAAATACCAATTGATACAAACTTTTATTTTTAAGAGAAACCTTACGGTATTTAAGAATTTCAACTTCTGCTTCCAGATGGGTGTATCCAACAAATACGGTTTCAGATAAGGCTTGTAATTCTATCCAATCGTCGGTTTCTTGAACCGCCGCTTGACGCGAGCGTTCTTTCTGTTCCAGCATTTTCTGTTCAAACCCCTTTACATCCACACTGAGGTTTAACTCTTCGGCCATCAGTTGGGTTAAATCAATAGGGAAGCCAAAAGTATCGAATAGTTCAAAAGCAAAAGCACCTTCAATGATTTGTGTTTGGCTGTGGCCGGCCACATATTTTTCGAAACGCAAAATGCCGTTAGATAAAGTGCGAAGAAAAGAGCTTTCTTCTTCTGTAATTACTTTGGTAATCAGCTCTTGCTGTGCTTTTAATTCAGGATACACAGCTCCCATTTGAGCTACCAATACATCCATCAGTTTATATAAGAAGGGTTCTTTAAAGCCCAAAAAGGAATAAGCATAACGAACGGCTCTACGCAGAATTCTACGGATTACATACCCTGCTTTGTTATTGGAAGGCAATTGCCCATCAGCAATAGCAAAAGCTATGGTACGAATATGATCAGAAATTACCCGCATGGCAATATCGCTTTCCAAGTTTTTACCATAAGCAATTTGGCAATGCTCCGAAATGAAACGAATATAAGGTTGAAAAACATCCGTATCATAATTGGATTGTTTTTTTTGCAACACCATGCATAAACGTTCGAAACCCATTCCGGTATCTACATGCTTATTCGGCAATGGATTCAACTTTCCATTGGCCATACGATTATATTCAATGAATACCAGATTCCAAATTTCAACAACCAAGGGATTTCCAACATTTACCAAATCTCTTCCGGGTATAGCTGCTATATCCGCTTCGTCTCTCAAATCAATATGGATTTCGGAGCAAGGTCCACAAGGACCGCTGTCGCCCATTTCCCAGAAATTATCTTTTTTACTTCCCGGCAATATCTGATGTTCTGGTAAAATGGTTTTCCAAAGTTCATGGGCTTCCTTATCATCTGACAAGCCTTCGGCAGCATCGCCTCCAAAATAGGTCACATACAGGCGACTTTTGTCAATTCCATATACTTCAGTGAGGAGTTCCCATGCCCAAGCTATGGCTTCTTTTTTAAAATAATCGCCAAAAGACCAGTTCCCAAGCATTTCGAACATGGTATGGTGATAGGTATCTTTACCCACTTCTTCCAAATCGTTGTGTTTTCCTGAAACCCGCAAGCATTTTTGAGAGTCAGCAACCCTTTTGAAACTGGCCGGTGAATTTCCAAGAAAAATATCTTTAAACTGATTCATACCGGCATTGGTAAACATGAGGGTGGGGTCGTTTTTAACAACCATGGGAGCCGAAGGTACAATTTGATGCTGTTTTTGGTGAAAAAAGTCAAGGAAAATGGCACGAACTTGATTTGAATCCATTATTAATTTAATTTATTAATTATCAGTGTTTTAACTTTTATTGTGAGCCTTAAAGGCTTTGCAAAATTAGTTTTTTTTTACTTTTGCTATTAGAAAAAGGGGTTTTTCCTTTGTTTCGAAGAAAGAAATTGCTTCCATGCCTAAGATAAAATATCATTTTAATACGAAATCGCTTTCACTTGAAGAGGTGAAGGTTTCTATTAAAGAACGTTTGGTAAAGATCCTTTCTTATGTTTCTGCAGGCTTGGTTTTCTCGACGGTGGTTATGCTGGTAGCGTATAATTTCTTTAATTCTCCTAAGGAAAAGAAATTACTTAGAGAAATTGAACAATACAAATTTCAGTATAAGTTAATGAACGATAGGGTAGAGCGCTTGAATTTGGTACTGAAGGATATGCAGAACAGAGATGACAATATTTATAGGGTCATTTTCGAAGCAGACCCAATTCCTTCCGAAATTCGTCAAGCCGGAACCGGTGGGAGCAATCGCTACGAAAAATTAGAAGGGTTTAATAACTCCGATCAAATTATTGAAGTAGCCAAAAAATTAGATTTGTTATCAGCACAATTGTATGTTCAATCCAAATCTTTCGACGAACTTTCTAATTTACTGAAGAATAAAGATAAGATGATGACCAGCATTCCGGCCATTCAACCCTTAAAAGGAACCAAAAATCGTATTGGCTCCGGTTTTGGAATGCGTTTTCATCCCATTTTAAAAGTGCTCCGAATGCACTCCGGCATTGACATTATTGCTCCCAGAGGGACCCCTATATATGCAACTGGCGATGGCGTTGTAGATCATGACGATTCGGGTGCCGGATTTGGTATTGTTTGCCTGATTGATCATGGTTACGGATACCAAACCTTGTATGCCCACATGAGTAAAAAACTGGTTAGTCCCGGTCAAAAAGTGAAGCGTGGACAAATTATTGGTTATGTGGGAAGTACAGGCTTATCGGTAGCGCCTCACTTGCATTATGAAGTACATAAAAACGGACGTCCTGTAAATCCGGTCAACTTCTTCTACAACGATCTTACTCCGGCTGAGTATGAACAATTATTGAAGGAATCTTCAAAAATCACCCAGTCCTTGTCATAAGTTTGAGCCTATTTCCCAGTCGTTAAAATTGTAAAATGATTACTTATAAACCTTTAGCTTTATTATATCGTGAAAGAGCCGAGAAATATCAATCACGAATAGCACTTCGGTTTAAGAACCGGCCCAAAGAAACATGGCAAGCAATAACATGGAATGAACTTATAGAAAAGATAGATGCCAGTGCAAATGCTATGATAGCTAAAAAGGTTGCTCTTTTTGAAAATGTTGGCATTTTTTCTCGCAACATGCCGGAATGGACCATTGCCGACCTAGCCCTCATGAGTATTCGGGCGGTCAGCATTCCCTTGTATGCCACAGATGCCGCATCTCAAGTGGAATACATTGTAAAGGAAACGGAAATGAAAATGATTTTTGTGGGAGAAAATGAGCAATACCAGACCTTACTTGAGGTTTCTTCCCGCTTGAATACACCTATACAAATTATTGTTTTTGATGCTGAAGTGAATTTGATGGGGAACCCCCACGCAACCTATTTTTCGGATTTTCTTGAGTTTGGAAGAGAGCAAAGCAAAGAGGAATTGCAAAAAAGACTTTCGTCGCAAAACTTAGACGATTTGCTTACCATCATTTACACTTCCGGAACCTCCGGAGAGCCCAAAGGGGTGATGCTGAAGCAAAGAAATTTCTTGAATACCTTTAAAATGCATGATGCTTTTCTGACCATAAGCGAAGATGATGTTAGCTTGGCTTTTTTACCTTTCAGTCATGTGTTTGAACGTACTTGGACTTTAATGGCACTGCATAGGGGAATGACCAATTATTACTTGCGCAACCCCAAAGCGGTGGTAGAAACCATGAAAGAGGTAAAGCCTACCATCATGTGTGCCGTTCCTCGTTTTTTTGAAAAAACCTATGGTGCTGTTTTCGAACAAGTTGAAGCATATTCTCCGGCTAAAAAAGCTCTCTTTTTATGGGCAGTGAAAATAGGGGAAGGGGTTATGGAGTGTAATCGAACCCGACAGCCCATCCCTTGGTTAAAGAAAATACAATTTAATATAGCAGATGCTTTGGTGTTGAAAAAGGGTCGGGCCGTTTTTGGCGGCAACATTCGCTTTATGCCTTGTGGTGGTGCTGCTTTATCCGACGAAATCAATCGCTTTTTTCAATCGGTGGGCATTCACATCAAATATGCCTATGGCTTAACCGAAACCATTGCTACCGTGAGTGTATTTGGGGATCAGGGTTTCAAGTTCGGAACGGTAGGCAAACCCTTGAAGGGAATTCAATTGAGAATTGGGGAAAACAATGAAATTCAGATCAAAGGCGACAGCGTTTTTGAAGGTTATTTTAAGAAACCCCACGAGACCCAATTGGTTTTTGAAGATGGGTATTTTAAAACCGGTGATGCCGGTGCTATAGATTCTGATGGTTTTTTAATCATGACTGAACGTATCAAGGACCTGATAAAAACCTCTTCAGGAAAATTTGTAGCCCCTCAAATGGTGGAAATGAAACTTATAGCTGATCCTTATATAGAACAAGCGGTAGTTATTGGTGATAACCGCAAATATTGTGTTGCCTTAATTATTCCTTCTTTTCCATTGCTCGAAAAATTTGCCGTAAGCAAGTACATTTCGTATTCAAACTTTGAAGAATTGGTTCGAAATCCGGAGATTTTTCAATTTTATGAACAACGAATCTATAAAATACTGATTGATTTGGCTGATTATCAAAAGATTAAAAAGTTTTTTTTGCTCCCCTCTGATTTTACGATTCTTTCGGGCGAATACACTCCTACATTAAAAACCCGACGAAAATTTATCGAAGAGAAGTACCGCTTGGAAATCAGCAAATTGTATTCGGAATGATTGCAGAATGGCTATAAATTTACCTCGCCACTTTGGGTTTATACGATCATTAAAACTTGTTTAATTAAAACGGTCTTCCAAATTTTTCCTTATACATTGTGTTGGTTCTGTATTCGAGACAATTGCGTTTCAACTTTATTTTTCAAATGGAATTATAGCTTTAGTAAAAATGATAGCTACGAATGATAACTATCAAAGTAATAACCTAATTCACTATTATAATATTATCTTCAAGGCAATCAGTTTCCGCTTAAACCAAATTAATGGTTCTTAAAACAGGAAGGAATGATTTTTTTCAAGCTGAATATTAATGGGTTTATGAATCTTGATTTTTTGAGAATTGGCGCCAAAGAACTGTAAAACAATAATTATTTGGCAGATAATTTTATATTGAATTACATTTTTAATATTTATCTTTGCAAAAGAAACAAAAGAACGAATAATGAAGTAAATTTGTGAGTATTTGGAGGGTGAAAATTAGGTTGCATTGGGTTTTTATAACAAGGAACATAGTGTTATCAAGGGTGTTAGATTATAGTTCGAACCCTTCTCTCTCCGCAAAATATATTTATTAGTTTTTCGTTTTGCTTTAAAGCCACGACCTCATCTTATGTCCGACATAAAACCATTTATAGCAAAATTTATGATTTATTTCGGCTTCTTCATGGTTGTACTTTACGTTGGGCTGGGATGTGTTATACTTTTATCTCCCAATTTTCCGGAT
>CAZJBB010000055.1:0-16670 GCA_964543995.1 uncultured Bacteroidales bacterium | reverse complement strand
CCCGCCGTTATCTAAACAGCTCTGAACACTCTTTCCCTACACGACGCTCTTCCGATCTATAGTCAATTGGCTAAAAGCCGTAATTTGACTGAAAACCAATAAGATAAACAATAATAGGTGTTTTTTCATGATCTATTTTTTATATTATGGACGTAAACCATTGAGTATCATGGTAACATTTTCATTTTTCCTGTTATTGACCATGATTTCGAAATCCGCATCCGAAACATTTCCTATTTTTTTGATGATGGGGCTTCCGATAAACATGATTACGTTAAGTGAAATAATACTTAAGAGTAAATCTATGGTTTCAATAGGTCGTATATTGCCTGCTTTGATTTCGGTTTGCAATTGTTCATGCATTTGAAAAAAAACGGGATTAGGGGTATTAAATAACTTGCTTTTTAAGACTTCAAGTTTTTCAGGATGAGAAGTAAGGGTGTTAAAAAAAAGAAAAGGTAAACCCGGATTCGAGCGGAGAATTTCATAGTGAGTCTCTATTTTTCGCTTTACTTTTTCTAAAAAAGGAATGTTTTCATCATCAATTTGGAGGAAAAACGAAATAAACATTTTGATTTTGTTTTCAAAAATGACATCGAATAACTTGTCTTTGGTTCGGAAATAATAATGCACCATGGCTTGGTTACAACCTACTTCTTTAGCTATTTCGGTGGTGGAGGTCAAGGCAAAACCCTTCTCAAGAAAGAGTCTTTCGGCTACTTCCAAAATGGCTTGTTCCTTGGAAATTTCATTGCTAATAATCATATTTAAGTGAACTATTTAATAGGTTTATTAATTTCATGCAAAAGAACAATTTATTTTTGAATCCGCAAAAAAAAATCACGAAAAGTTTATATAAAAAGATTAATGATAAGCTATCCCCCAAATACCTCGATTAGCTTTATAGCTTCTTTTGCCATTCCAACATCATGCACTCTTAAAATATCCACTTTCTTCAAAAGGGCAATGGTATGGAGTACACTGGTGCCATTTAAGGCGTTCTCTGCAGTTTTATCAAGGGTTTTATATATCATAGACTTTCTTGAAATACCGACCATGACCGGCACCTGAAAGGCATTAAATTCTTGAAGATTTCGAATCAATTCAGCATTATGTTCCAAGGTTTTTCCAAATCCAAATCCGGGATCAATAATGATGTCTTTTATACCTGCCATTCTGGCAGAGGTTAGCTGTTTAGAGAAAAATCGAAAAAGCTCTGTGGTTACATCCTCGTATTGTGGGTTTAACTGCATGCTTTGAGGGTGGCCATGGGTGTGCATCATAACATAAATTAGACCTTTATCGCACACAGTTTGAAATAGGTTGTCATCAAACTGCCCTCCTGAAATATCATTAATCATGTCGATACCTTCTTCTGCAAGTTGATTGGCTACTTCGGCACGCCAAGTGTCAATAGAAATTATTGTTTCCGGAAAATGGTTTCTGATGGCTTTGGTGATGGGCAAAAGTCGCAATATTTCTTCTTTTTCTGAGATTTCATCAGAAAACGGCCGGGTAGATACACCTCCAATATCAATAAAATCAGCGCCTTCTGTCAGCATTTTCTCCACAGCGTTCAAACAATCGGTTTCGGTTTGGAAGCGACTTCCTGAATAAAATGAATCGGGTGTCACATTCAGAATCCCCATTACAAGAGGATTTTCAATGATGAAGACTTTGCCTTTGATGTTAAGGGTTTTGCGTTTTTCCATTAAAACATTATTTTTCCTTTAAAAGTGTCGCTGAACAATTATGAATCCTCAAAATTATATATATTTGCGTGTAATTATCAAATTTAAAATTCATTATTATCATCAATTAAAATTTATACAGGAATGAAGATTTTACGCTTAATTTCAAGATTACTTGTAGGATTGGTTTTTATGTTTTCCGGATTTGTAAAAGGCGTGGATCCCATGGGGTCTGCATACAAATTCCACGATTACTTTGTTGCATTTCACATGGATTGGCTTTCCCCAATTTCATTGTACTTAGGCATTTTACTATGTGCCCTTGAGTTCTTAATTGGCTATGCCTTGTTTACCGGTATGAAATTGCGTTTGGCTTCCATTTTGGTGTTTATTTTCATGGTGTTTTTCACCATTTTAACCTTTATATTGGCACTTACCAATCCGGTTCACGACTGTGGCTGCTTTGGGGATGCTTTAGTAATAAGCAATTGGCAGACTTTTTATAAAAATATTGTATTGATGATATTGGTTATCATCATTATAAGCGGACGAAAGCATTTTAAATCAAATCTACCCAAAGCCTCTGAGTTTTTTATTTTAATTTTTGGAGCGTCTTTCATTTTGTTTGTAAGCATTTATTCCTATCGACACCTCCCAATGATTGATTTCCTGCCTTGGAAAAAAGGAAGTGTAATTGCTGAAAAAGTACTTCCTACACCTGAGAAATCTGAAGTTTTCTTGGTGTATAAAAACAAGGAAACCGGAAAGGATATGGAATATACCGCCAAAACACTTCCCTATAAAGACACTGTTTTAATGGGAAAATTAGAATTTAAGGAACAAAAGAAAAAAGTCACCCAAGAATACAAAGAGGCCCCCATTCATGATTTTGTAATTACCAGTGATTCAGGAGCAGATTTAACACAGCAATTTGTTCAAAACCCGGGATTTCAATTTTTGCTTATAATGCATGACGTGAGTAAGGCAGATCAAGAGGTGTTTGAAAGAATTAACCCCTTTGCTGTTGAATGTCAAAAAAATAAAATTTCTATAGTTGCCCTTACCGGATCGTCCTTTAGTGTGGCGAGGCCCTTTAAAGCGTTAGTAAAAACGCCTATTGATTTTTATACGGTGGATGAAACGGCATTGAAATCTGTGATTCGTTCTAACCCTGGTCTGGTATTGCTTCACAATGGAGTAGTAATAGAGAAATGGCACTATAATGATTTTCCAAAATTCGAAAACGTGCAAAAAGAGTATTTGAAGCCTTAAATTTTTAAAATGCTCAAATACATTCTGAATAAACTTTTTTATGGGTTTTTAGTGCTGTTAGGGGTTATTACTTTGGTGTTTTTCCTTTTCAATATTTTGCCGGGCGATCCTGCAAGAATGATGTTGGGTCAACGCAGTGATATTTCTTCCATGGAGGCCATAAATAAGGATCTTGGTAGAGATAAGCCATTGATAATACAGTACTTAAATTATTTGAATGATTTGAGCCCTCTTTCATTTCATAATCCAAGTGATATGAAAAGTTATTGGTACTTAGATACAAACAAATATACTTCTGCGACGAAAATTATTCGTTTTTCTGACAATTCTGTCTTGGTATTTAAGAAACCCTATTTTAGAAGATCATATCAAAGCAAGCGGCAGGTAAGTGAAATTTTAGCCGAGGCTTTCCCTAAAACAGCCTTGCTGGCTTTTGTTTCCATTTTTATTGCCATTTTCATTGGAATTGGAATCGGTATTTTGTGTGCAGTATGGAAGGATAGTTGGTTCGATAAATCTGCACTCATCTTTTCCTCAATGGGGATGTCGGTTCCATCGTTTTTTGCAGCCATACTCATGGCTTGGCTCTTTGCATTTGTTTTGGCAAATTATACCGGACTAAACATGTTTGGAAGCATGTATTCTATTGATGATTTTGGTAATGGAGAATACCTTGATTTGAAAAATTTAATTCTCCCTGCCCTTACTTTAGGTATAAGGCCCATTGCTGTTGTGGTTGAGCTAACGCGTTCATCCATGTTGGATGTGCTTTCTCAAGACTACATTCGAACTGCTAGAGCAAAGGGAGTCCCTTTTAAAAGCATTGTGCTAGGGCATGCATTGCGCAACGCCATGAACCCTGTTGTAACCGCCATTTCAGGGTGGTTGGCTTCCATGTTAGCCGGTGCGGTATTTGTCGAATATGTTTTCGATTGGAAAGGCGTTGGGGTTGTGATTGTGGATGCTTTGGAAAAGTATGATTTTCCGGTAGTTATGGGTGCAGTTCTTTGCATTTCCGTAATCTTAATAATAATCAATATTTTTGTAGATATTATTTATGGTTGGCTCGATCCTCGAATAAGAATTACCTAATTTTATAATCAATTTAAAATCAATATATGAGAAAGAAAATTGCCGCCGGTAACTGGAAAATGAATCAAAGCTTGGAACAAGGGATTCATTTGGTAAATCAGTTAATTGAGTTATCTTCCGCTTCACAGTCGTATTATAAGGAAAAAAATGCGGAAATTTTATTGTTTCCACCTTTTGTTCATTTGTCTTTATTAAGCCATTTGTTAAAAGACAATCCCTATATTTCCTTTGGTGCTCAAAATTGTAGTTGGGCAGAAAAAGGGGCTTATACCGGAGAAGTTTCTGCTTCCATGATACAATCTACCGGAGCCGAATATGTGATTCTCGGACATTCCGAAAGAAGACAATATTTCTCGGAATCCAATCGCATTTTATCAGAAAAAACCCAGATTGCATTGAAAAACAATCTAAAACCGGTGTTTTGTTGTGGAGAAGTTCTTGCAGAAAGAGAGAAAGGGGAACAGTTTTCGGTAGTAGAATTTCAACTTACTGAAGCTTTATTCCATTTTGAACCTGAAGATTTCAATAACATCATCATTGCCTATGAACCGGTGTGGGCTATTGGAACCGGTGTAACTGCTTCTCCTGAACAAGCACAAGAAATGCATGCCTTTATTCGGAAAATTATTTCTAACCAATATGGGGGCGATATTGCAAACAACACCAGTATTTTATATGGAGGCAGTTGCAATGCAGCAAATGCAAAACAATTATTTTCCATGCCTGATGTGGATGGGGGATTGGTTGGTGGAGCCTCTTTAATAGCAGAAGATTTTTATACCATTAGCACCAGTTTTTAATGAAATACATAGAAGTGAGCTTGTCTCACATACACCCGGATAAAAACGAACTATTGATGGCTCGCTTGGCTGATATAGGATTCGAAAGTTTTATGGAAACAGAAGAAGGTTTGCAAGGCTATATTCAAGAGCCCTTGTTCAATGAAGATGAATTGAAAAACACATTGCTGTTATTCGAAAATGAGAAAATTGAAGTGACCATTTTGCCAATTGCCGACCAGAATTGGAATGCGGTCTGGGAAAGCAATTTTCAACCGGTAATGGTAAATGAAATGTGTTATATAAGAGCCCCTTTTCATCCTGAAAACCCCCAAGCCAAGTTTGATATCATTATTGAGCCCAAAATGTCCTTCGGAACGGCTCACCATGAAACCACAGCCAATATGATTGAGTTGCTCTTGAATGAAAATCTTAATGCTAAAAAAGTCTTGGATATGGGCTGTGGAACAGGTGTTTTAGCCATTCTTGCGGAAAAATTGGGGGCATCTTCTATTACAGCTATTGATAATGACTCTTGGGCTTATGAAAATACCCTTGAGAATATCGAACGCAACCAATGCACACGTATTAAGGCTTTTATGGGTGATGCTGCCTTGCTGATAAAAGAGAAATTTGATATCATTATTGCCAATATCAATCGAAATATTTTGCTGGCAGATATGGATGCTTATGTTAAGGTACTTAATTCAGAAGGGATTTTAATGATGAGCGGCTTTTATGAAGAGGACATCCCATTGATTGAGAAAAAAGCCAATGAATTGGGACTTACCAAGTCATTGGTCTTAACTAAGAATCGTTGGGTTGCTGCATTGTTTAATTTAAATTAACATTATTGGCCGGTTTAACAGCGTCAAACTTAATTATCTTTACAACATATAAAACCTTTTTAATGAAGTCAATTCGGCAAACCGTCTTTACCCTCTTTTTTTTAAGCCTTTTTGCGATTTCTGGGCATACGCAAACATTAAAGAAGTTTTCTAAAGAGAATTTTATCATTGAATTAAGCAATTTGTTTCAAGAGGTAAATAACAAAGATGAAAAGAAAATCGGAGAAGCTTTAATGAAAGATTTTTCTGCTCTTTGGGATTCAAACACCTTGACGGACTCTCAAAAAGTGCAATTTTATTCAAATTGTAATTTAATGCTAAAGAGAAAGTTACGTGCTTTTCCTCATTTTAAAACCTACATTACTACTTTCAATGAATTTGTGAAAAGCAATGTGGGTAACAAGAGTTTGGCTTCATGGCAGGTCAGTCTGAAATCACTGATCGAAAAATCCACCAGTTCACAGTTTTTGGTATATATGGAACAAACGCAAAAATTGGTGAGTGATAATATTATCTATTTTTCGGCTGCAACAGTTTGGAAATCAAATAATGAGAATTATTTGTTTGAATATGATACCACCGTTAGAATCCTTTTTCCTAAGCTTGATTTAATTTGCAATGCAAATAAAGACAGTTCCATTATATATGAAACCTCTGGAATTTATTATCCTTTACAACATGTTTGGAAAGGAAAAGGAGGCAAGGTTGATTGGAAAAGAGCCGGCTACGATGAAGGGAATGTGTACGCTGAAATTGGGAAATATGAAATTTCAATGAAATATTCAAAATTCTCAGCTGATTCAGTTAAGTTTTTTCATTCAGCCTATTTTAACTATCCACTATTGGGGAGCTTGCAAGAAAAGGTAATGGCAGATGTAACCGATGAAAAAGCGACCTATCCAAGATTTACTTCTTACGACGACAATATAGAAATTAAGGATATTTTCAAAGACATCGACTATAACGGAGGATTTTCAATGTGGGGAGCAAGATTTATGGGCTCAGCCAGTGGAGGCAGAGAAGCAACCTTAACTTTCAAATTGGAAGGCAAACCGTTAATAAAAACCTTGTCAGCATCCTTTTCTATTCGTAAAGACCGAATTTCTTCTACTTCGGGCTCGGTGACTATTTATTGGGAGAATGATTCCATTTATCATCCGGGAGTTGAAATGAAATATTTGGATAAAAAGAGGGAGCTTTCCATTGTCCGAATGAGTGATGGTTTAGGAAGAAGTCCGTTTTTTGATACATGGCATAAAATCGATATGTATTTCGAAGCTTTATATTGGACTATGGGTGAGCCTAAGATCGAACTCCGTATGATTAAAAATGCTTCCAATAGCGGAGAAGCCACCTTCGAATCTTTTAATTTTTATGCCGATTCGAGGTATGATAAAATTCAAGGCTTTGAAGAGGTTAACCCTTTACTGGTTATTAGAGATTACGCAGAAAAAACAAAATCAAAAACCTGTACTTTGGATGAAATGGTAAAGTTATTTCGCCGTTCTCAAGATCAGGTTCAGTCATTATTGATGAATATCGCAAATTTGGGATTTATTATTTATGACTATAATCATAATACCATAACCATTAAATCCCGTTTGGTTGATTATTTAAACTCAAAAAATAAAAAAACCGATTACGATGTACTTCGATTTGTTTCAACCATTTCTCGCCTTAGCAATGCCACCATTAATTTACTGAATTTTGATATGAAACTGAGAGGGGTAGGTCAAATTGTGCTGAGTGACTCTCAAAATGTATTTATTCATCCTTCCGAGCAAGAAATCAATTTGAAAAAGAACCGTGACTTTTCCTTTTCGGGGAACATACATGCCGGTTTGTTCGATTTTTACACCAAGGAATCTTCCTTTGACTACGATAAGTTCAAAGTCAATTTACCCATTGTCGATTCCATGGCTTTTTACATTCAGGATAAATCGAAAGAAAAAGACCTCTATGGTAAATATCCTTTGATAAAGGTACGAACGGTGATTGAAGATTTGTCCGGAGACTTACTAATTGACCAACCGAATAACAAATCGGGGATTAAAAGCAGTCCCGAATATCCGATTTTCAACAGTAAAAACGTATCCTATATTTATTACAACAAGCCTTTTATCGAAAGAGGGGCTTATGCAAAGGACCGTTTTTTCTTTCATGTAAATCCATTTACAATTAAAAATTTGGATCAGTTTGAAACTGAGGATATGAAATTTGCAGGCTATTTAAATTCCGGAGGAATTTTTCCGGATATTACTCATGACTTAACGGTTCAACCGGATAATTCACTTGGTTTCGTGGAGCATTTGGCTGAAGCAGGTCTTCCGGTGTATGCCGGTAAAGGCAGGTTTTATAATACAGTAGATTTAAGCTACAAAGGGTTTAGGGGAAGGGGCAAGGTCAATTATTTAACTTCAACTATGAATTCTGAAGACATCATGTTCTATTTGGATTCAATGAATGCAAATGCACTGGATTATACCGTAAAAGAGGTGACCAGTGGCATTGAATATCCTCCCATCAGAGGTAATGATGTGTATGTGCATTGGATGCCTTATCAGGATGAAATGTCCGTATTTAATAATGCGTCTCCTTTAATTATGTTTGATAATGATGAAGCCAACTTAAAAGGGAAAATCATTTTAACCCCCACAGGAACAAGAGGTAGCGGGATTTCTGAATTAAAAGAGGCGGAAATTTATGCATTAAACTACACCTTTAAACATCATGAAATTTTGTCCGACTCCGCAGACTTTAAGTTTAAAAATAGGGAAAACATGGATGTTTCCTTGGTTACGGATAATTACAATACCCATATCGATTTTGTTAAACGAAAAGGGGATTTTGTCTCCAATGGTGGATTCTCTAAAATCGACTTCCCTCAAAATATGTACATGTGCTTCGGTCAATCTTTTGAATGGTACATGGATAAAGCTGAAATTGGCATTAATTCCATCGCCAACCAAGTTCAAAATGGCTTAGATACCGCCAATATGAGCACCGCAGTTGATTTAGAAATCATTGGGAATGAGATGATTTCGACACATCCTGCACAAGATTCACTTCGCTTTGTTACCACAAAAGCCATATATAATTTAAAAAACTATATAATTAATGCTCAAGGGGTTACATTAATAAAAGTGGCAGATGCTGCAATATTCCCGGACAACAAAGTTGTGACCATACTCCGTAAAGCCGAAATGAAACCTTTGATTAACGCAAAGATTTTGGCAAATACAGCAACAAAATACCACAAGCTATACAATGCTATTGTGAATATCAACTCTCGAAAGAGTTATACTGCAGAGGCCAATTATGATTATATAGATGAAAATGATAAAAAGTTTGAATTGTATTTCGATAAAGTTGGAGTGGACTCTTCTTATCAGACTTTTGCAACAGGATCCATTGCTGAAAACGATGCTTTTGCGTTGAGCCCTCAATTTGATTTTACCGGAAAGTTCAAAATGAATGCGAATAAAGAGTTTTTAACCTTTTCAGGGGGGGCTAAAATCGTAAACTCTTGCGATACCGCCGACATGTTTTGGTTGAAATTCGAAAGTGAAATCAACCCAAAATCGATTTTTATTCCTGTGCCTGATTCCAAATTGTATGACATTAAGCATATTCCATTGTATTCCGCTTTGTATTTTTCAAAATCCAACCAAGTGTATGCCTCATTTATTTCAAATAAAGGAAAGCTGACCGATACCGAATTGATGGGTGCTCGAGGATTTTTAGCCTATGATAAGGAAAGCAAAGAATATAGGATTGCCTCCAAGGAAAAGCTTATTGATATGACCCTGCCCGGAAATTATCTTTCTTTTAATACCGAAAAGTGTTCGTATATGGGAGAAGGGAAATTGGGATTGGGAGCAAATTTAGGAAGGTTTGAAATGAATGCTTATGGAAAAGTTGATTATCAGCCTCTTACTGAAGAGTCCAATCTCGATTTGGTAATGAGCCTCGACTTCTTTTTCAATGATGATGCATTGAAATTAATGGCAGAAACTATTGAAAAAGATCCCTCCCTTAACGACCCCTTAGATTTAAATGGTACTGAAAAATACCAGAAGGCTTTGGAAGAAATATTTGATTCGCTTTCTCTTCCTAAAATAAAGAGCGAACTTACCCTTCAAGGAGGGGTATATAAAAAATTGCCCCCACAGCTTTTAAAAACCATATTTATCGGGGATGTTAAGCTGAAATGGGATTCAGTTACCAAGTCGTATCATTCCTATAGCAAAATTGGCATAGCTTCTATTGGGAAATTTCAAATAAACAAATTTATCAATGGACATATAGAACTCGAAAAGAAACGAAGTGGAGATATCATTACGGTTTATTTGGAGTTAGATGAAAGCAATTGGTATTATTTTAGTTATAGCAATAATATGGTTCAAGCTATTTCATCTAATCCTGAATTTAATAAGATGATAACAGAAACGAAGCCTGAAAAACGAAGATTGGATCCTGCAGATAAAAAACCGGGCATTTCGTATAACATTTCTTCTGAGCCTCGAAAGAAAAAGTTCCTGATGAAGATGAATAATACTCAAACAAAAGATGAATAATATGGATAAGTTTTCGCTTCCTGTGAATAAGAAAACCGTAGGGAGGTATTTATTAAAGATATTGGTTTCAACTTTAGCGGTATTTATTACCTCTCACATCATGAGTGGGGTTGAAATCGCCAAGTTTACCACTGCTGTTATCGTTGCAGTGCTCCTTTCTATATTAAATACTTTTTTGAAACCCTTGTTGATTTTTTTAACCATACCTCTTACCCTATTTACTTTCGGAATTTTTCTTTTATTCATTAATGCTTTCATCATTCTTATGGCATCCAATATCATTGAAGACTTTAAAGTAAATGGTTTTGGTACGGCTATGATATTCAGCATCATACTTTCTCTGGTTACCTTTGTGTTGGAAAACTTAAACAAGCCAAAAATTCGAATTTATAGGGGTTCAAATAATCAATTTTAGGAAAGATGTGGACCTGCCCCGAATGCAATCGTTCTTTCCGAAATAAGAGCCAATCGCATAGTTGCTTAAACAAGGGTATTGAGGAACTATTTGCCAATACCGCTCCTCAAGTCAAAGAAATTTGCATGAGCTTAGTAAAAGAAACAGAGGCCTTAGATGGAATAAAGATCACCTCGGTAAAGAATGCGATTTTATTTGCGGTAAAAAGCAATTTTTTTGTCCTGAAACCCCAAAAATTGCATGTCAACATTGAGTTTTTACTTAAAGAGGCGCTTGATGAATTTCCGATTATAAAGACCGTGAAAGTGTATGGAAATAAAATTGCTCATTTTGTAAGAATTCAAACCTTGGAGGAAGTGGATTCACAATTGCTAAATTGGCTGCATCAATCATATTATCAGAATATTAACCCTAAGCAACCGTGAAAAAAGAGCACCGATATAAGGAAAAGTTAGAAGGGATTATTCGCCAACTTCCGGGGGAACCGGGGGTGTATCAATATTTTGATGAAAACCATAAAATCATTTACGTTGGTAAAGCCAAAAACCTTAAAAAGAGGGTTTCTTCATACTTCAATAAGGAAAAGAATGAGAGTGGAAAGGTTGATATTTTAGTTCGAAAGATTGCTGATATTAAATACATTGTGGTGGAAACCGAGTTTGATGCCTTACTCCTCGAAAACAATCTTATTAAAAAACATCAGCCTCGATATAACATATTGCTTAAAGACGACAAAACCTACCCATGGATTTGTATTAAAAATGAACCTTTCCCGAGAATTTTCTATACAAGAACTTTGTACAAAGATGGTTCTCAGTATTTTGGACCTTATGCTTCGGTGCGTATGATGAATACTTTGTTAGAATTAATTCGCCAAGTTTTCCCTTTAAGAAATTGCAAATTTAATTTGTCGCAGTTTAATATTCAACAAGGGAAATTCAAAATTTGCTTAGAGTATCATATTAAAAACTGCCTAGGTCCTTGCGAATGCTTGCAATCCGAAGCCGATTATCAGGCAAATGTAATCCGTATTGTAAACATTCTTAAGGGGAATATTTACCAAGTAATTCAGCAGTTGGAAAGCTTAATGAAGGATTATGCACAATCGCTTAAGTTTGAAGAAGCCCAAGTGGTAAAAGAGAAAATTGAGCTTTTGAAATTGTATAAAAGCAAATCCACCATTGTAAATTCCTCAATTGATAATGTGGATGTTTTTTCTATAATCAAAGAAGCCCCTTCCGCTTTTATTAATTATTTGAGGGTCATTGATGGAGCCATAGTGCAATCGCATACCATAGAGGTTAAATTGCAGTTAGACGAATCTCCTGAAGAAATTCTGGGAAACCTGATTCTTGAATTAAGAGAAAGGTTTCAAAGCAATGCTGCTGAAATTATTGTACCCATTAAACCGGAACCTGATTTTCCGGGGATTTCCATCAGCATTCCACAAAGAGGGGATAAACTGAAATTGCTGAACCTTTCTGAGCAAAATTGCAAATATTTCAAACTGGATGCTCAAAAACAAAAAGAATTGGTTGACCCTGATCGCCATAGTAAAAGAATCTTGAATCAAATGATGATAGATTTGCACATGAAGGAGCTTCCTTCGACGATTGAATGTTTTGATAATTCAAACATTCAAGGAACGCATGCTGTAGCGGCAATGGTGCAGTTTAAAGCTGGCAAACCTTGCAAGAAAGAATATCGTCATTTTAATATCAAAACGGTGGTAGGGCCGGATGATTTCGCCTCTATGGAAGAAATTATTTATCGTAGGTATAAAAGATTAACTGAAGAGGGGGCGCCTTTACCTAATTTAATCATCATTGATGGAGGAAAAGGGCAATTGCATGCCGCGGTAAACAGCTTAGAAAAGTTAGATTTACGTGGGAAAATCAGTATTATTGGCATTGCAAAACGGTTGGAGGAAATATATTTTCCAAACGATTCTCTTCCTATGTATTTAGATAAAAAATCGGAGTCTTTAAAACTGATTCAGCAATTAAGAGATGAGGCACACCGCTTTGGTATTACGCACCACAGAAGTAAAAGGCAAAAGGCTACCCTGAAAACAACTTTAACAGAAATTAAAGGCATAGGACCCGAAACTTCTCAACAACTGCTTAAGAAATTTAAGTCGGTGAAGAAAATTTCAACACTCACATTACCTGAATTAGAGAAAGAAGTTGGTCAAGCTAAAGCCAAATTACTCCTTTCCTTTTTCAAGAAATAAAAAAAGCTTATACGCCGATATGTGCTTTATAAGCAGCACTGTCCATTAATTCATTAACTTGAGCTGCATCAGATAGTTTAATTTTCACTATCCAACCATCTACATAAGGGTCTTTATTGATGGTTTCGGGAGCAGACTCCAGCAATTCATTGAATTCAAGAACTTCACCGGAAACCGGCATGTACATATCGGACACTGTTTTTACGGCTTCAATAGTTCCAAAAGCTTCCCCTTTTTCTAAGGTTTCACCAACGGTTTCTACTTCAATAAAAACGATATCGCCCAATTCGTGTTGAGCAAAATCAGAAACGCCAATATAGGCAGTTTCACCATCAAGTTTTAACCATTCATGCTCTTTAGTAAATCTTAAATTGTCAGGAATATTCATATTAGTTTGTGTTTAAGTTGTTAAAATTCAACAAGATGTGATTTGTGATTATCTGGGGTCAAATATATAGCTATTTTTTGGAATAAGCCAAATCAAACATAAAAAAAGCCCCCGAAATTTCGGAGGCTTTATATAAATTAAAAACAAGAATTACATCATTCCACCCATACCACCCATACCCGGGTTTGGCATCATTGGAGGATTGTCTTCTTTAATTTCAGAGATAACACATTCGGTGGTTAACAACATACCGGCAATTGAAGCTGCATTTTCCAAAGCAACACGGGTTACTTTAGTGGGGTCAATAACACCGGATTCGAAAAGGTTTTCGTATTTTTCGGTACGTGCATTAAAACCAAAGTCATCTTTGCCTTCTTTTACTTTCTGTACCACAACGCTGCCTTCTAAGCCTGCGTTTGCAACAATTTGACGAAGGGGTTCTTCCAAGGCTCTTTTCACGATGGCAATACCTGTAGTTTCGTCTTCGTTTTCACCTTTGAAGTTATCAAGTACTTTCATGGCTCTTAAGTAAGCAACGCCACCACCGGCAACAATACCTTCTTCAACGGCTGCACGGGTTGCGTGTAAAGCGTCGTCAAAACGATCTTTCTTTTCTTTCATTTCAATTTCGCTCATGGCGCCTACATAAATTACAGCAACTCCACCGGCTAATTTAGCAAGTCTTTCTTGTAATTTTTCGCGATCGTAATCAGAAGTGGTTTTTTCAATCTGCGCTTTAATTTGGCTGATGCGTGCATCAATATTGCTTTTTTCACCTTTTCCGCTCACAATAGTAGTATTGTCTTTATCAACGGTGATTTTTTCAGCTTGGCCTAAATAACTCAATTCAGCATCTTCTAATTTATAACCTTTTTCTTCTGAAATTACGGTGCCACCGGTAAGAATGGCAATGTCTTCCAACATTTCTTTTCTTCTGTCACCAAAACCCGGAGCTTTTACAGCAACTATTTTCAATGAACCTCTTAAACGGTTAACTACCAAAGTAGCAAGAGCTTCGCCGTCAATATCTTCGCATATAATTAATAATGGACGACCGGTTTGAACTACTTTTTCTAATACAGGTAAGAAATCTTTCATTACAGAAATTTTCTTATCATAAATTAAAATATAGGGAGTTTCGTAAACGGCTTCCATTTTTTCGGTATCGGTTACAAAATATGGAGAAACATAACCACGATCGAATTGCATACCTTCAACAACTTTTACAGAGGTTTCGGTTCCTTTGGCTTCTTCAATAGTGATAACGCCTTCTTTTTTCACTTTACTCATGGCTTCAGCAATTAATTTTCCGATGGTGATATCGTTGTTTGCTGAAATCGTAGCCACTTGTTCAATTTTTTCACTGCTATCACCAATTGCCTTGGAGTTATTCTTTAATTCAGCAACAATTCTTTCAACAGCTTTGTCGATGCCACGTTTCAAATCCATAGGGTTTGCACCGGCAATTACATTTTTCAAACCGGTAGTGATGATGGCTTGAGCCAATACCGTAGCAGTGGTAGTTCCATCACCGGCCAAATCACTGGTTTTTGAAGCCACTTCTTTTACCATTTGAGCACCCATATTTTCAATAGGGTCTTTCATATCAATTTCTTTAGCTACAGAAACACCATCTTTAGTGATTGAGGGTGATCCATATTTTTTGTCGATAATTACATTGCGACCTTTTGGTCCTAAAGTAACTTTAACGGCGTTTGATAAAGCATCAACGCCTTTTTTTAATGCTTCGCGAGCTTCCCAATTATAAATAATATCCTTTGCCATAATTGTATTGTATTTTAAAATTTAAATTATTGATGAATTAGACAATTGCATAAATATCAGATTCACGCATGATTAAATATTCTTTATTGTCAATTTTGATTTCAGTTCCTGAATATTTACCGTACAACACTTGGTCTCCCGGTTTAACAGTTACAGGCTCATCTTTCTTTCCAGGTCCAACGGCTATAACGGTACCTTTCATCGGTTTTTCTTTTGCAGTGTCTGGTATGATAATACCGGTTGCGGTTTTGTCTTCAGCGGCAGAAGCTTCAACTAATACTCTGTCGGCCAAAGGTTTAATGTTTACATTTGACATATTTCCTCCTTGTTTTAATTAATTTTGATTGATTTTTTAAATTTTGCCCATCCTTGTCATATATTGTGCCAATACCCAAACGCATATTATATCAGCCATAATTTCAGCTTTTACGACATTAATTTGTTGCAAAATGAAAAATGGGTGACAAAATGACATTGATAATAATTGTACTTTTTTCTAAAAAAGAAGCCAACCTGAATCAAGTTGGCTTCAAAATATTTTTTTGATGCTGCTATTTCTCTTCTCCGGCAGCAGGAGGCGTTTTATAATCTTTCACCGGTTGGGCTTTTTCCCCTAAACGATCGCGCAACTCAGTATCTTTATCTTTAATAACGGTATGTTTTGGTAAAACCATCACAGACATTAAGCTTAAAGAAACCATTGCGATGGCTAGGGTCCAAGTGCTTTTTTCGAGGAAATCAGCAGTTCTTCTAACTCCCATGATTTGATTTGAAGATGAAAAACCGGAAGCCAATCCTCCGCCTTTTGAATTTTGCACCAACACTACAAATATCATTAGGATGCAAGCAATTATGATTAATGAGATAACAATTATAAAAGTATTCATTTTAATATCAGTATTTTATTTTGAAAAATCTTGTTTATTTATTTTGTCAATTTGGGCTGCAAAGTAACTGCTTTTTTCCGGAATAATCAAACTTAATTTTTCAAAAATTTGAATTGCCTTCTGAAAATTACCTTGCTTGAGGTAAATATTAGCTAAAGTCTCACTTACTAAATCTTCATGTTCCCTTACACTATGTTCAGCTATATCGATGTTGGGAGCGTTTTCTTTTGGCTTTCGAATGGAAGGTGTATTCAGAATAAAATTGTCGATAATCTCTTCACTAACTTTGGATTTTACTTTAACTTGAACTCCAAAAATATATTGATGCAGCTTTTTTCTGTCAATTGCATAACAACTTTCTTTAAAAGTAGTCTGTTCGAAGGACTCTTTTTTTAATAAGGAAACATTCTTTAAATACAATTGATGCAGGATATTACACCATTCATACTGCTCAATACAGCCGGTAATTTCTTTTAAAGTAAATTCATTAAAAGGTTCTTTTCCTTTAACTAAATTATTAAATTGACTTTGGTTCATTGGCTACCAATTTACAAGTGCTTTATTGAAAATGTCTTCCACCAGTTCATCATTTATTTGTTTTATTAAGTCTATCTCAATGGAGGAAAGGTTTTTTGATGAATCATAATCTCGATACCGATAAAAAGAAGCTTCGAAATTTTGACTTTCGGTGATTTTATTACTG
>CAZJBB010000054.1:0-16745 GCA_964543995.1 uncultured Bacteroidales bacterium | reverse complement strand
CAGATACCCTCATTGAAGATTATGAGTCTTCATTATTTGGGTTTTGCCCTCAGAAACTGCAAGCTGAATTGACACCCGGTGATCCCATTGTTTTTTCCATTTGCCTTAATATCAACAATATGAACTTAGATAACGTTGCCATTGAGGAGCTTAACCAAAGAATAAAAGAGGTTGATGCAGTGGTTGAACAAATTTCAATTTACAAATGGAATTAGACTAAAAATTTATTTTTAGAAAATTTGCGTTTTTAAAATATTTTGTATTTTAGTTGCCATTTTATACCTAAAAATTAAAACATGAACAAAAAATTACGAATTGCAATTTTTACCTTGATGGCATTTTTAAGCATGAACATCATCTACGCACAGACCAAAAATTTATTTTATGCTTCGGTAGAAGATTACAAAAACGAAAAACCTATGGAAGGATATTCCATTGTGAAAGATAGTTGGAGACATATTTTAGGGGCGGGTACTATTTTGAAAGTATTAACTGGAAATGTGGAGGAGAAAAAAAAGCTAAAAGAGTTACCATCGATTTATTTTACCTACAATAATTGGTTTATCAGGGTTTGGGATAATGAAATGTATATTGTTATCGTAGAGGGTTCTTTGTGTTATTATGCCGCTTATGCAGCCAATAATGTTCAGTATTTATCAGAAACCATTACTGGTGAACTTATCAAATTTTCCGAAAAAACATTTAACAAGTATTTGAAAAAATACGATTTGTTGGATAACTATGAAAAGGACAAACCCAAAAGAGAGTTTAAAGATGATGTAAACGACTATTTTAATAGAACTGTGGAAAGAAATAAAAAGTATGTAGTTTTAATTAATGAAAAAATAGAAGGGAAATAAGTTTCCTATTTACCAGAACTTTTGCTCCACTGTTTTAGGTCATTGCATATTCGTCGTTTTTTTCTTGCCAATTTTTTCAATAACAAACATAAAGGCTTTTTTTACTGTCTATTGCATCTATAAGGTTTTTATTATATGTATTTTAGTCTCCATTTTACTCCATTAATATTTAAAACATGAACAAAAAATTACGAATTGCATTTTTAAGTTTAATCGCTTTTTTTTGCATGGAAGGTATCTATGCTCAGACCGAAAATTTATTTTATGCTTCAGTAGAAGATTACAAAAATGAAAAACCTATTGAAGGTTACTCTATTGTTGATAACAGTTATTCTTCTGTGTTCGGCTCTGCCTGGATGAAAATAATAAAAGACGGCGTAGAAGAGAAAAAAAAGATTAAAGACTTACCTTCCATTTATTTTACTTACAATAAATGGTTTATTAGAGTATGTGATAATACGCTTTATATTGTTTTAGTTGAGGGGCCGTTATGTTATTATGCCAAATATTTCTACAATTCGGACCAATACTTTTCGGAAACCATTACCGGTGAGCTTAACGGATTTTCGGAAAGGGCTTTAACGAAGTATTTAAAGCAATATAATTTACTTGATAGCTTTGAAAAGGACAATCCCAAAAGAAAGTTTAAGGACAATGTTAATGATTACTTCAATAAAAGAGTAGAATGGTATAAAAAATACTTTGTTTTATTAAACGAAAAAATGGAGGCGAAATAAAATGCGTCTTTATTTGGCCCTAGAATTTTGAACCTTCTTTTTTATATTTGCCTCAGATTTACTTACCTTTAGCAATATGCATTCTGCGTGATGACAAATTCTGCTTTTTACGATAAAACTTTTCATGCTGAGGATTTTCACAGCGGAATTCCGGAAAAAGGCGAATATGAGTGCTGTACGTTTAAAAACATTGATTTTTCAAACGCCCATTTGTCAGAAAGCATATTTACCGATTGCGATTTTATTGGATGCGATTTCAGTTTGGCAAATGTAAATAAGACCGCGTGGAGAGAAGTCCGATTTAAAGATTGTAAGCTACTGGGTATCAGGTTCGATTTGTGCAATTCTTTCGGTCTATCCTTTCGGTTTGAGAATTGCATTTTAAATTATGCCTCTTTTTATAGAACCTTAGCCCCAAAAACCCTTTTTAAAAATTGTCAGCTTCACGAAGTGGATTTTACGGAATGCAACTTAAAGCAATCTGTTTTTGAAAACTGTGACTTTCTCAGGGCTACTTTTGAACACAGCCTACTGGAAAAGGCTGATTTTACTACTTCTTTCAATTTTTTAATACATCCCGAAACCAATCAGCTCCGGAAAGCAAAATTTTCTTTTTCGGAAATCGAAGGACTTTTGTATCGATATGATATTGTAATAGATAAAACTCAATAGGATGTTCTTAAAGACCGAAATTATTCAAGAAAAGAAAATGGTAGGCATGTTCAAGAACATGTCTTTCTCCGAAAATAAAACTTTTGACCTTTGGCGAAGTTTTATGCCAAGAAGGAAAGAAATCACCCATAGCATCTCTGAAGACTTATTTTCGGTTGAAATTTACCCCAAGGATTTTTATAGAAGCTTTTCTCCCACAGCGATTTTTGAAAAATGGGCATGTATAGAAGTGAATGAAAACAATATGCTTCCTGAAAATATGCACTCTTTGGTCATTCCTAAAGGAATGTATGCCGTTTTTTTACACCAAGGACCGGCAAGTGAAGGGCCTAAAACATATCAATATATCTTTAATACTTGGGTACCGGCTTCTGATTTCAGTTTGGATAACCGTCCTCATTTTGCTGTTATGGGAGAAAAGTACAAGAACAATGCCCCCGATTCGGAGGAAGAAATTTGGATTCCAATTCAAGCAAAAGGGAATGAATAGATATTAAAGAGGACTCTGCACAACAGGGCCCAAGGTCAACATAGGTTCAAACATCACGTAGTCATCTAAGTCAACATATCCACCACCATTGAAATCTGTGCTTAGAAAACCCATGGAACCACTAGTTAAATCCGGTTCAAACATTATAAAATCATCCAAATCTACATATCCGCTTTGGTTTAAATCGCCCAATAGAAAAGCGTATTTTCCTGATTCCATTTGCATTTGAGCATCTGTACCATAAGCTTGAAGCATGCTGGTGCTAAAATCGTATTGCACGTTTGTTACTGCAAAATTTACAGGAATTGCCGACCATGTTTCTAAGTGGTTTCTATTTAAAACCTTAATGTAATAATTTCCGTTATGACCGGCAGGCACCGTAATGGAAGTAACTCCGGAATTGGATACCGCTTGATTTGAAAAAGCCATAACCAAATCATAAGGAGCAGTTTCATTACGAAGCTCAACATCAATTTTGTCTGCAATGCCATTTCCCCATTTGGGTGTGCTTGTATTTCCATCAATGGCTTCATGCATATTGTGGGTGTTCAAGTCGTATAATCCAGCTAAATATAATTTAAGTACAAAACGCTTGGAGGCGGCTTGCCAAGTTTGCAAAAATCCTTGAGTTATGGTGGCACTGGAACCGGTAGCGGTTCCAATAATAGGCTCTCCAATCGAATAAGCAAGATATCCTCCTGCATATTGCACACTGCCACCCATTGAATTCACTACATCAAGTTTCACTTGTGCTTTAAGGGTCACTGCTAAGATAAAAAAACACAGAAAAATAATAGGTTTTTTCATATTTAAAGATTTTAATACGAAGCAAATATATTAAATATTTATACTTCAACAACAAAATATTGTAAATATTTAAGGTAATGGAGATGAAATGTTAGCAGGCACCCTTTTTTTATTTTTAAAAGAAGATAAATCATTACACAGATTGAGTTACAGCTAAGTTATAAAATTACTTGCTAAAGAAATCTCATTACTGCAAAATTCAATAAGTTCAGTGTATAATTTTTGAATCGGCAAACCCATAACATTAAAATAGGAACCTTCAATGCGATGAATTCCAATATAACCAATCCATTCCTGGATTCCATAAGCGCCGGCTTTATCAAAAGGTTTGAAATTTTCAATGTAATATTGAATTTCATCCTCCTTCAGTTCCTTAAACCAAACGCCTGAATTAATAAAAAAGGTCGTAGTTTGATTTATTGAACGCAAGCATACCCCGGTGATAACTTCATGCTTATTTCCGGAAAGTATGCGAAGCATTTGCCGAGCTTCTTTTGCATCGGCAGGTTTGCCTAAAACAATCCCGTTTATCCATACAATGGTATCGGCGGTAATGACAATGGTATCCTTACCGATTTTTTCGGCAGGAAAGGCCTTAGCTTTTTCCTTGCATACAAATATTGGGATTTCTTCGGCAGAGAGATTTTCAGGATATGATTCATCAATATTCATAGATACAGTTTCGAATTTTAAACCCAAGCCCGACAGCAATTCTCGTCGGCGAGGTGAAGCAGAAGCCAAAATGAAATTGAATCGACTGAATGTGCTTAATGGGTTCATAATGACGGAAAATAGACCTTTTGAGACGGCCTCATGATTTAGAAGATGGAGTTATATACCAATAACATACTCAAGACTCCCAGGAGCATGATGATTTTTGAAACTTGACTTAAATAATGCCAATCCGATTTTTCTTTTGCCGAGTGGATGTTAATTCCTAGGTAAAGAAGGGGTGCTTGGGTAGAAGCGATTAAGGAAAATGCTAAAATTTGAAAGTTAAACATGTAAAATTTAAACTGAACAAAAGCCAGCAATCCGGCTGTAAGCAGTATAATGAAATATAATATGTTTTTTGAAGTTTTGATTCCCCAGACTATAGGGACGGTATTGCGTCCAAATTGCTCATCTCCAATCATATCCTCTACATCTTTAATAATTTCGCGAAGCATAGAAATTAAAAATCCGAATGCAGTATAACCAAGAATATAAGGAAGCATAAGCAGTAAGATATTTCTTGTGTCGACAAAGGTTTCGGGTGTAACTCTGGCTGCAAAAAACTCAAATAAGAAAACGATGAAAATCACTAAAGCGGTTAAAAAAGCCACTACCAGATTTCCCCATAATAGCAATCGTTTATATTTAAAAGAATAATACCAAAGCATGATGGTTACAATAAGAAAAATCAGGCCCAAACTAAAAGAATGAACACACCAGCCTAAATATAAACCGATTAAGATTCCTAAAGCACTCAGCAAATAATGTAAAAATATGGGGACTTTAAAATAAATGGTTTTGCCTAAGCTGATTTTAGAGGCTTTGTTTACTTTGTCAATAGGCAAATCGAAATAATCATTGATCACATATCCGGCAGCAGCTGTTAAGGCGGTAGCCAACACCAGGAGGAAGAAATGCAATTCATCGAAAGGCAAATGACCTCCTGCTTTAGCGAAGGCCGGCTTTAACAAACAATACCGTATAAGGTATTGAGTTCCGGCAATGATAAGTAGGTTTCCTGTACGCAACAATCGAAAATAAGACATAAGATTTTTCATAGCGATTTAATTACCAGTGGAATGCATCTTTATCAAACCATTTTTCCTGAACTTTAAGCGTTTGCTCAATAATATCACGAACACAACCTTCGCCTCCTTTATAAGCAGAAATATACACCGCTTGGTTTTTAATTTCTTCTGCTGCATCGGCCGGACAAGTGGGCACACCAACCAATTGCATTAACTCAAAATCAGGAATATCATCACCCATAAAGAGTATTTCTTGCTGTTGAATGTTGTTTTTTTGTGTGTATTCTTCGAATAATTTCCTTTTATTTTCTACGCCCAAAAAAACATCGGTAATTCCTAAGCCATCAAAACGCCTGCGCATACTTTCCGAATTTCCACCCGAAATAATGGCAATTCTAAATCCTTTTTTTACAGCAAGTTGAAGTGCATATCCATCCTTAACATTGGCGGTTCTTAGCTGATTCCCTTCGTTTGTAACCAAAACAATACCATTAGTAAGCACTCCGTCATAATCGAAAACAAATGTGGTGATGTTTTTGAGTAAGTTTTTATAGTTTCCCATACGTTCGCATTTGGCACAAAATTAATAAAAGCAATGAATTTATCCCCACTTATACTTTCGCTGTATAAACTCATGGTTAAATTTAGCAAATACAAAGCAGGCATTGCAATATAATGAAAACACCATTTTGTAATCGACTTATAGTTAAGTTTTTCTTTCAAAATTCAACAAAGAAAATAACCTCACTTCGCTAAAAAATGTACTTTTACAGCAGAAAGCAAATCTATGATGCTGTTTTTAAAATTGTTTCGTGAAAGTTATTTAATGGCACTTCAAGCCATTATTGTGAATAAGCTTCGCACAATACTCACCTTATTAGGCATCACTATTGGAATTTTTGCCATCATTTCTGTATTCACTATTGTCGATTCTCTGGAAATCAAAATCAGGAGCAGCATTGCCTCCTTAGGGAACAATGTGTTGTTTGTTCAAAAATGGCCTTGGGATTTTGGAGGAAATTACCCTTGGTGGAAATATCTTAATAGACCTGAAGCAAAAATATCCGAACTTCAAGAAATTCAAAAGAGATCGAATCTTACCGAAGGAGCCACGCTGATGGTTCAGTTGAATAAATTGATAAAACACGAAGAAAATAGCATAGAAAATGCGGTAATAATGGGAGTTTCAGAAGATTACGACCAAGTGATGAATGTAGATTTGGAAGAAGGACGTTTCTTTACCCATGCCGAAGCCTTAGCCGGAAGAAGCTTTATTATCATTGGAGCTGATATTGCAACCAATCTTTTTAACAATGGAAATCCCATTGGAAAAGAAATTACTGTATTTGGGAAAAAACTAGAAGTTATAGGAGTGGTTAAAAAGAAAGGGGAGGACACTTTTGGAGGAGGAAGCGACATGCAATGCATCATTCCCTTTTCGTTATTTAGTAATCAGGTAGATATTGATCAGATTGGGTCTACCATTGCAGTGAAAGCGCGAAAAGGCGTCAGTAACGATGAACTCAGAGATGAATTGACCGGAATAATGCGTTCTGTTAGAAAATTAAAGCCTGCAGCAGAAGATAACTTTTCTATTAATGAAACCAGCTTGCTCACCAAAGGATTCGACGGTTTGTTTAAAGGCATTTCTTTGGCCGGTTGGATCATTGGTGGATTTTCACTATTGGTCGGAGGATTTGGAATTGCCAATATCATGTTTGTTTCAGTTAAAGAAAGGACCCACATCATTGGAATACAAAAATCGCTTGGCGCCAAAAATTATTTTATTTTACTCCAATTTTTATTCGAATCCATCTTTTTATCTTTGATTGGAGGCATTGTGGGTCTGCTCATCATATACCTAGGCACTTTGATCATTTCTGCCATGTTCGATATGACCTTGTCTTTGACCTTTGGAAACATCATGTTGGGACTGACTGTTTCATTTATCATCGGTTTAATTTCCGGATTTATTCCGGCTTGGTTGGCTTCTCGATTAAGCCCCGTAGAAGCCATACGATCATCGAATTAAAAAGGAAGCCTTCTCTAAATCCATAAAAAATATTTCCATAAGCCGGGAAACAGGAAATTCTTTTGCCTTAACCAAAGACGTTTTATAATAAGATTTTAAGTGAATTGAATTTGATTTACAGATTTCAATGATATGATAATGAGCATGAAACGTTTTATGTGTCAGCTTATGAATGTATCGAGGACTGGTTTCTCGATAATGAATTTCTGATTCGGAAGATAAATCAGTAAACAATGGCGTTTTTAAAATTTGCTTCATTCCCATTTTTTTATCTCCTTCGAAGCAAGGAAATTCGTATAAATTTTGCCAAATTCCCTTATCCGTTCTTTTGTGCAGCCAAGTATAAACGTCATTCTTATCTTTATAAACAAAAACCAAATAATCTAAGCAAATTATCGGATTTGTTTTTTTCTTCACTTTCAATGGGAGTTCACTGATCTTGTTTTCCTTAAAAGCAATGCAAACCGATTTAAAAACACATATTTCACAGTCTGGCGACATGGGTTTACATTGCAAGGCTCCAAACTCCATGATGGCATTATTAAATATATCCGGACGCTTTTTATTAATTAGGGTATTTAAAAGGTTTGATAATTCCTTTCTGGCTATTTCTGTAGTAAAAAGCAATTCTAAGCCATACAATCGGCTTATAAATCGTATCACATTTCCATCAATCACCGGTGTGGGTTTTAAAAAGGCAAATGAAGAAATGGCGGCTGCAGTATATTCACCAATACCGGGAAGCTTTTGGATGGCTTCGGTTTCGGTTGGAAAAACCCCATGATGTTGGTTTACAATAATTTGAGCCGTTTTATAAAGGTTCCTTGCCCTCGAGTAGTATCCCAAGCCCTGCCATTGCTTTAACACTTCCGCTTCTTCGGCTGATGCCAAATTTTGAATGCTTGGAAAGGCTTTTACGAAGCGATTATAGTAATCAAACCCCTGGTTTATCCTGGTTTGCTGAAAAATAATCTCAGAAATCCAAATCAAATAGGGATCCCTGGTTTTCCTCCATGGTAAATCTCTTTGATTTTCTAAATACCATTTTTCTAAGATTGATGAGAAATTTTTCATGAAGATAATGTCGGAAAAGAGGTCCCCTGTTTACTTATTTCCATCTAATGAGGATCCCAATAAAGTAAGGTGTGAGGGAATTTCACTTTGAAAGGCTACTTTTACGGTGTCATGACTGATAATGAACATGGTAGGAAATACCTCGGTAAGCATTTTGGTGGAATCGCGAGAAGTTTTAATCACCGGGAAATTGATATCAAAATATTTCCGGGTGCGGGCTTCATTTACATCATCGCGAAAAGAAATTCCAATAATGTTGTCCACCACATGATAGGTCTTGTAGCTTTTAATGTTTTCAATTGAATTCCAGCAATGGTAACATTTCCATGAGAAAACAAAACAAAGGTAGGTGTTGTCAGATTGGGTATGGATAAACATAGGAAGTTTGGTGTCTTTTACCGCTTTTCCCTGCCAAGGGTGAGTGGTATCTGCTTCTTCGGAGGTTAACTTAAATGAGAATCCGGAAAGGATTGAAGAAAAAACAATCACCGGAATAACAACCCAGACTTTCCAAGGGGTGATGTTTTTATGATGTTCGCTCCGTGGAGTATAAATAAGGAAAATGCTAAAAATAATCAAGATGATGTTTCTTGTAAAGGTCATCCAAATAGATAGTTGCAAGGCTTTGATTTCTCCAAAGCAACCGCAGTCTTTAATTTGATGTGCCCAATAACCATAGGCATAAATAGCTGTAAATATTAGCAGCATGACTATCGAAATTTTTGCTGAGGTTTTTGGATATATCTTTAACATAAGCATTAATCCCAGCAAAACTTCCATTATAGGAATAACAGGTGCTGCAAGAAAGGCATTGCCAAAATGATACTCGTAGATAATATAAGCAAAAGCGGTGGTATTTAATGCTTTACCAATACCAGAAACCAAATATACCAACCCGGTAATAATGGATAGAATTTGAAAAAGATGGATTTTTTTCATGCGATTTAATGCTGTAAAATTATAATAATATCCTTTTGGGATGTGAAATTTTATTTCTTGGTCATGTTTTTCATAAACCAAGCCTCTTGTTTATAAAATGTTGAAATAAAAAAGGATATGTTTTGTCGTTCGTCTAAACAGTTTTTCTTACTTTGCATTTTAATACACTTCAAATGTCTTCAACCAAATATATTTTTGTAACCGGAGGGGTTACTTCATCACTCGGAAAAGGAATTATTTCAGCTTCTTTAGCAAAGTTGCTCGTGGCCCGTGGGTTTTCTGTTACCATTCAAAAACTGGATCCCTATATTAATATTGACCCCGGAACGCTGAATCCTTATGAACACGGCGAATGTTATGTTACTGATGATGGAGCTGAAACTGATTTGGATCTTGGCCACTACGAGCGGTTTTCGAATGTCCCCACCTCTCAAGCAAATAATGTAACCACCGGGAAAATTTATCAAGCCGTTATTGATAAGGAAAGAAGAGGCGATTATTTAGGCGAAACGGTCCAGGTTATTCCTCATATCACTGATGAAATTAAGTATAGAATAAAACTTTTAGGAATTAAAGGGAAGTACGACTTCGTTATTACCGAAATTGGAGGAACCGTTGGTGATATTGAATCCTTGCCATACATTGAAGCGGTACGACAAATGCGATGGGAATTGGGCGCCGATTGTGTAGTGGTACATTTAACCTTGGTTCCATATTTAGCCGCAGCAGGGGAACTTAAAACAAAACCCACTCAGCATTCGGTGAAAACCTTATTAGAATCAGGAGTTCAACCGGATATCATTGTTTGTAGGACCGAAAAACCTTTGAACGATGCTTTACGACTGAAAATAGCCTTGTTCTGCAATGTAGCTCCCACTTCAGTTATGCAATCCATTGATGCTGAATCCATTTATGAGGTTCCTATCCTAATGAAAAAGGAAGGCTTGGACATTGAAGTGCTTAAAAAAACAAAAATAGACTATCCGCAGGAAATAGACTTAACCCAATGGGAAGATTTTTTAGACAAGCTGAAGCATCCAAAATGTACAGTTGATATTGCATTGGTTGGGAAATATGTGGAACTGAAAGATGCATATAAATCGATAAACGAGGCAATAATTCATGGCAGTGTGGTGAATCAGTGCAAAGTAAAAGTGAAATTAATTCACTCTGAGGAAGTGACTTCGGCTAATATTTCGGAAAAATTAGCGGGCATGAAAGGGGTTTTGGTAGCTCCCGGGTTTGGGGAAAGGGGCATTGAAGGGAAAATTACCGCCATTCAATATGCGAGAGAGAACAACATTCCCTTCCTTGGTATTTGCTTGGGGATGCAATGTGCCGTCATTGAGTTTTCCAGAAATGTATTGAATTTAAAAGACGCTCATTCTACCGAAATGAACCCTAAAACGACTCATCCTGTTATCGACATCATGGAAAACCAGAAAAAAGTTTCCTGTAAGGGTGGCACCATGCGCTTAGGAGCTTATCCTTGTGCTATTGTAAAAGGAACCAAAGCCGAAGACATTTATCAAAATGAAGTAATTAGTGAGCGCCACCGCCATCGCTACGAATTTAACAACTTTTACCTCGATGCATTTAATAAGAACGGAATGATTGCTTCGGGAATAAACCCGGATGACGATTTAGTGGAAATTATTGAGCTTAAAGACCATCCTTGGTTTGTGGGAGTTCAGTTTCACCCTGAGTTTAAAAGCACCGTTGCCAATCCACATCCCTTATTTGTTGCTTTTGTAAAAGCAGCAATAAATCGGTAGTGATTTTTTAGCTTCATAAAATTTGATAATTACCCACCTGAAATTAGGTGAATTCAATTATCTTTGCCGACTCAAATAATTCCCCTTTTTAGATGAATAAAAATACAATTATCGGATTAATTATCATATTTGCCATTTTTATCGGCTATGGTATTTTAACCGCCCCTTCCAAAGAAGAATTGGAAAGGAATAAACATACCCAAGATTCTTTACTTGCTCTGCGGATAAAAAATGATTCTATTGCCCATTTCAGTAAGCAAAACAAGGACACTGCTTCTGCCAATGGCCAAGGCGTTGCTGCAACCTCAGACACCGTTTCCAAATCCCAAATAAATAAAGATAAGTACTCGGTATTTGCTGCAGCTGCAGAAGGAGAAGACAAGCATTTTATCCTTGAAAACGAAAATATTAAAGTTACATTTTCAGCTAAAGGAGGAAAAGTGCATTCGGTTCAATTGAAGAATTATAAAACCTTCGATTCGCTTCCGCTCATATTATTTAATAACGATTCATGCCGTTTTGGCTTGGAGTTTTTTATGAATAATAGAAAAATATTATCCAACGAACTGTATTTTAAACCGGTTTGGTTTTCGAAAAGTTTGAATGGGAATGATTCTATTAGCATAGCCGGTCAGGATTCCGTGAAGTTTGGCATGCGTTTATATGCCGGCAACAACGACAGTGTGGTGGACGAAAACCGATATATTGAATACGAATATACCCTCCATGGAAGTGATTATCAATTGGGTTTAAAAATCAATATGGTTGGCTTGCAGGATGTTTTAGCTGCCAATTCAGGCAATATTGCCCTTGATTGGTTAGTGAAACTCCAACAGCAAGAAAAGAATCTTAAAAACGAAAAAATTAATAGCACTGTTTACTATAAATTCCTTGACGAAGATGTGGATTATCTTTCCGAATCTAAAGACCAAGAGCAATCACTAAAGACCAAAGTAAAATGGCTTTCATTTAAGCAACAATTTTTTACCAGTGTTTTGGTGGCCAATAACAGTTTTGTCAATGCAGATATCAGTACCCTTACTGAGCCGGATCATCTGAGATATCTTAAAACCATGCACGCCAGTGTAGGCCTACAATTTGGTACTTCTCAAAAAGAAACCCAATCGATGTGGTTCTATTTTGGACCTAATAAATATAATATTTTAAAGAAATTCGATTTGAATTTAGAGCGCCAGATTCCTTTGGGTTGGAGCTTTATTTCTTGGATCAATCGTTTTGCCGTGATTCCGGTATTCGACTTTTTGAATAGCTTTAATATGAATTATGGAATTATCATTTTGATATTGACCATTTTATTAAAAATATTCTTATTTCCGATTGCCTATAAAACTTACATTTCTTCAGCAAAAATGCGGATTTTGAAACCGGAAATTGAAGAAATCAACAAGAAATTCCCCAAAAAGGAAGACGCAATGAAAAAACAGCAAGCCAATATGGCCTTGTATAAAAAAGCAGGGGTAAATCCAATGGCAGGTTGTATTCCTTTGCTGCTACAAATGCCAATTTTGATTGCCATGTTCCGATTTTTCCCAAATTCAATTGAACTAAGACAGCAATCCTTTTTATGGGCAACTGACTTATCCTCATACGATTCCATTTGGAATTTGCCTTTTAACATTCCGTTTTATGGTGACCATGTGAGCTTGTTTACCCTATTAATGACCATCACAACCATATTCTACACCAAAATTAATAACGACATGATGTCCACCGGAAATCAAATGCCGGGCATGAAAACCATGATGTATATCATGCCGATTTTATTCCTTGGTATGTTCAATAACTTTGCATCGGGATTAAGTTATTACTATTTCTTGGCGAATATCTTTACCTTCCTTCAAATGTGGATTATGCGCAAATTCGTTGATGAAAAAGCCATACATCGCAAAATTCAGGAAAATAAAATCAAACCGGTGAAAAAGTCAGGGTTCCAACAAAGGTTGGAAGAAATGGCCAAAAAACGTGGAGTGAACCCGAATTATATTAAAAAGAAATAGTGTAGGGATTTTTTAATTGAAGGTTTTCTGCTTAAAATAGAAAACCTTTATTGCAACACCTGAATTTTTACCAAGCCAAATGCTATTGGTGATTATAGGATGGCGCTGGTAATTCCTGGTAAACCACTTCCTGTTGAATTTCAGGTATATTGGTGTTGACTTTCCTGGAAGAAATCATTTTATCAATGGTATGTGCTTTTAGGGCTTTGGAAGCAATTCCTTGGGTCAAAAATTCAATTCTTTCTTTTGGTGTGTCCGGCGAAATCCAGTCGGCTTCATCTTCCGGAGAAAGGATAACCGGCATGCGCAGTTTGGAATTGTGAATTTGAGCCATTAATTCATTTGCCGGGGCCGTGAGTATTGAAAATGTATTGTGAATCTCACCGGTTTCTTTGTCGAGCCATTCCTCACTAATGCCTGCAAAAGAAAAAATTTCTCTGTCTTTCAGCGAAATGTAATAAGGGTATTTATTTTTGTGGAATTCTCTCCATTCAAAAAAGCCTTCCGCAGGTACCAAGCAACGATTTTTTCTAATGGCATTTCTAAAAGAGGGTAAATCGAAAACCGTTTCCGACTTGGCATTATGGGTTTTAGATCGAATATTGGCTGCATCGGTTTTGGATTTTATCCAAAAAGGAATCAGTCCCCATTGAAAAAGTTGTATGCTTTGAGGGTCTTGAGAAGCAATTACAGGCATTAGCGGATACTGAAATGCCGAAACATGAAACTTAGGCTCAAACAAGGTGGCTTGAGTATTAAACTGGGCTTTGAAACGGTTTTCGAGCGTTTGAGCAGCCTTGCTCATGGCATAATGGAAGCACATAAATTCAGGTTTGTATGGTAATAATATCTTTCCAACGGGTTGAATAGCATGGAGATAAATTCTCTTGTCTTAATTTCCACTTTTTCCCATCTCCTTGTGAGGCAATTTTCACCTTTTCGCTACCTAAAGATTGGTTTATGGTATCGAGGGATTTCATCAATTTCGAGTGTTTACTCCGCTCCACACCATCAAAGCAATGCGTCTGTACACAATCTTCCGACACCAGGCCACTTACAATGACACCGGCTTTTTTATATTGAAATCCAGGCTTATACATACTTTCAAAAGCAAAGACAGCATACTTGATCAATTCTAAGCTACTATTGGTGGCCACAGGCAAAGAAACAACTCGATTACATGCATATTGCAATAAATCTTCCCGGAAAGCATTGGTATGCATAAACACCATAAGCACATTGGCGCAACTTTTCTGTTTGCGTAACTTAGCCGCACAACGTGAAGCGAAGGAAGCTACGGCTTCTGCAATGGGTTGGGCATCCGTTTGCATTTGTCCGAAAGAACGGGAGGTACAAATGGCTTTTTTATCGGATTCCATCATTTCGAGCGAAAGACAGGAAATGCCTTGCAGTTCTTTTTGTGTGCGTTGACCCACCACCGTCATGTTTTTTCGTACCCATGCTTCATTGGCATTTAAAAAATCCCAGCAACTATTGAAATTGTTTTTTTCCAGCAACTTCCTATACTGAGGCCCAACGCCCCATATTTCTGAAACCGGCATTTGCCTCAATACCGATTGGATTTTTTCCGGAGTGTCCAACTCGAAAACACCTTGATATTCAGCCTCTTTTTTGGCAATATGATTCGCTAATTTCGCTAAGGTTTTGGTAGGAGCAATGCCAATGCTTACAGGAATTCCGGTATTTCTCATGACCCTAGCCCGAATTTTCTGAGCATAATCTTTTAATTCCGATAAATTAAAGCCCCCTAAATCCAAAAAGGCTTCATCAATTGAATATACTTCAATATTCGGTGAAAATTCCGCCAAACAATTCATCACCCTTTGCGACATATCGCCATAAAGCGTGTAGTTGGAGGAAAACACGGCTACCTGATTTTTTTCAATTAGACTTTTGATATGATAAGCAGGAACCCCCATTTTGATGCCCATGGTTTTGGCTTCGTTGGAACGGGCTATTACACAACCATCATTGTTAGATAAAATGATTACCGGCCGATTTCTCAGTGAAGGATTAAATACCCTTTCGCATGAGGCATAAAAGTTATTACAATCGACCAATGCAAACATGGCTATACTTTTTTTATTACATAGGTGACCACACCCCAAACCATAAAGTCGTTTTCCGGGGTAATTTGAATCGGTTTGAAGGTTGCATTTGCAGGGATTAAAAACAGTGCATTAGCGGATATTTGTATCTTTTTTAGGGTAAATTCCCCATCGATAAAACAAACCGCCGTTGCACCATCAAAGGGTATAATGGATTTGTCGATTACGAGTACGTCTCCTTCCACAATCCCGGCATCTTTCATGGAACTTCCTTTTACTCTTCCAAAAAAAGTAGAGGAAGGATTTTTAATCAACTCCTTATTTAAGTCCAAGCTAAGGTCGATATAATCAGCCGCAGGAGAAGGAAAACCGGCTGCAATTCCGCCTTCAATAAGAGGCAATGGAAGCTCGGTACTCACATCGGCTGAATAAAAATCGATTTGCTGCATGGATTTGATTTTTTTCATCTGTACAAATATAGGGAAATTGTAGAATGGGTTAAATATTAAGCTTACAAAATAACCCTTGAGTTATGAAAGCAATTTTAAGAGGAATTCTTGCTATAGCTTTTCACGGTTTTCATCCCATTCTCTTAAGTCAAACTTCTGTGGCGCCTTTCGGTCTCACCTGCGAGTGAACAAGCCCTTTGAAAGGGGATTATCGGTAAAAATTATGAGTTATTAGTTAATAAGTTATAAGGAACACATCAGTGAAATCTGCGTTTTTCATCTACGGAACTCCGCAAAACTTTTCACTTTCAACTTTTTCACTTTTCTTCGGTCTTCAAACTTCCGTCTCAATAGGTTCAAAATATAGAAACATTCAAATGATTTGCTTATTGATAGATGTTTTTTCTATGGCCCAGTGCAATAATATCAACAATAAGCAATTGATCTAAAATGTTGTAAATAATACGATAGTTTCCGACCCTAACACGGTAAGCATCCCTTCCTTTTAGTTTTTTGTAACCTTGCGGCCTAGGGTTTTCTTCCAAGTTTGCAATGGTATTAAATATCGGTTCGGCAATGCTGTCGGAAAGCTTATCCAATTGCTTCTGAGCTTTTTTTGTTAATACAGCAGTGTATTTAGGCATTTTTCTTTTTTCTGTTTTTTAGGTAATCAGAAAATAACATACGTGTGCCTGAATCTTCATTAATTGCTTTGTCATACAGTTTAACATCTTCCAGTTCTTCCAATTCTTCAATAAGGGTATTAAACTCTTTTGCAGGCAGAATTACCAATGATTTTTGACCATTGGCATCTTTAATATATTGGGGATGGACAGCAATCATAAGCTAATTTATTTAGTAATTTGATTTTTTTTCAAAGATAGTTACTAATATGATTATTAATAAGTTTCTACTTCAAAAAAATAGCTTCGCAGACTCAAAAAGGAAACATATTCTTTCTGCTTCCATTTTTGTTGCACCTTTGTTTCTTGTGTTTTTTATCTACGGAACTCCGCAAAACTTTTCACTTTCAACTTTTTACTTTTTACTTTTCTTCGGTCTTCAAACTTCCGTCTTTGTA
>CAZJBB010000053.1:0-16793 GCA_964543995.1 uncultured Bacteroidales bacterium | reverse complement strand
AATATAAACACACCCCGTCAAAGTATGTCGCTCTGGTATACAAACGAGGAATCAATTCTTAAATAAGGGATTTAACATTATACTGCAATTCAAAATTAATGTTGATTTTTGGATTAAAGGAGAAAAGTACAATGTGAATACAAACTTCATTTTTGCTAAGTTAACGAAACACTAAAACAACGGATTAATTCTTTTTTGGTGTGTAACCTAAGCGTGTTGAAATAAAAAAAGCCGTGTATGAAATTGATATACAAGGCTTTGTTTGTAAAAGGGGTGGAGCGTATGGGAGTCGAACCCATGACCTTCAGACTGCCAGTCTGACACTCTAGCCAACTGAGCTAACGCCCCTTGATTTTGCAAAGGTAAAAATTTTACTTTTACATTTCAAAACTTTTAAATATTTATGGGCAGAAGATTATTTGTAGCCATCGACATTCCTGCCGATCCTCCTTTAATTGAGTTTGTTAGCACGCTTAAACAACTTACTAAATTTGATAAAATCAAATGGGTGGAGTTGCATAATTTGCATATTACCTTGAGATTTATTGGGGATACACCCGAGTTTTTCTTAGCTCCTATTTTACAATATTTACAGCTACTTTCCGGAACAGAACCTTCTTTTAATAGTACCCTCGGAAAAATGGGCATATTTGGAAGTGCTTATGACCCCAAGGTAATTTGGTTGAAAATTTCCAACCAAGACGCCTATTCTTCCTTAGCTTTAAAAATAAATTCTCATTTACAATTGGCTGGCATTGTGTTAGATACACGTCCGTTTGTGCCGCATCTTACCTTGGGAAGGATTAACCATTGCAGCGATAAGAAAAATTTAAGAGCAGTGGTAGAGGAAATGTCGGATGCCTATGAAAAAATAATCCAAGTGAAAGAATTTCATTTAATAGAAAGTACTCTAACGCCTAAAGGACCTATTTATACCAAGCTTCTCACTGTTCCCTTGGGAGAAAAGTTCTTATAAATGGTACAATACCCTACCGGCCAAAAACACCCCAATTCCCATAAGAACAATACCGACAATACGGTTAACCCAATGCATGATGGTAGGGGTCATATACGATTTAATTTTATGGGAAATAAAGCTTTTAATTACGTCAGTCATGAAAATAGTAAGGAGAGACCCTACGAAAAATGAAAGAATTTTTAAATTGTTGACTCCATAATTTGAGGTGGCAGCAACCGTAACGGTTATCCAAAAAAACCAAACGCCCGGATTGGCCATATTCAAGAAAAACCCTTTAAGCAGATACATAAAATCGGATGGCCGCTTTACTTTTACTTCTTCGCCGTCTTCTACTACCACTTTTCTAGTGTAGGTAAAAAATCCAAAAATGGCTAAAATGGTGCCTCCAATTACCCCAAAGTACAATTGATTTTTGGGTTGATCCAATACTTGGCTGGCTCCAAAATAGGTGAGCAACACCAAAGCTACATCGCTGAGGAAAATACCGATAGCCAGAAAAAAACCGGCCCTGAACCCTCTATGAATACTGGTTTGTAGCAAAGCAAATAATGCAGGTCCAAGTAAAACCGCTATGGTAAGTCCGAGTAATATGCCTTGTACAAATGGAAAAAACATATATTTAATTTCGTTTATTTAAAAAGTCAATCCAGCTATTCAGTTTCTCACCTTTCAGCACCCTGGGAAATTTATGCTGCCCCCCTTCTTTTCCATGCAATTTCATCCAGTCATAAAAAAGATGAACAGGGAGGACGTCAACAAAAACTTCTTTTATAGCTTCTAAACGCTCCACTCTATAATCATCATTTATGATTTTTAAATTTCTGTCGATGCTTTCTATAAGCAAATTTTGTTCCACAACTTGGTTGGTTCCAATGTACCAATGGTGTGCAAACATGCCTTTATAACTGATTCCGGCCACAGAAAATTCCGGTATTTCAATATGTAACTCATCTGCAGCTAATTGAATAGCAGAATTCATATTGTCGAGGGAGAGGTGCTCTCCACAAAGACTTAAAAAAAGCTTGGTACGACCGGTAATAATAATTTCACTGTTTTTCTTAGAGGTAAAGAGAATGGTATCCCCAATCAAATATCGCCAAGCACCGGCACAACTGGATATCAGGAGTGCATATACCACATTTTCTTCTACATCTTTAATACTGATGGCCTTGGGATAAGGTTTGATATTACAATGTTGATCGAAATTTTCGCTATTAAAAGGGACGAATTCGTAAAATAAACCATTATCCAACACCAGTTGCATGCTTTGACTTTCCCTTTGGGTTTGAAAAGCAATAAATCCTTCTGAAGCCAAGTAAGTCTCAATATACTCTATGGGTTTGGTAAGTAATTTTTCAAAAGTATTTTTATAGGGGTCGAAAGCGACGCCTCCGTGCACAAAAACGGATAAGTTGGGCCAAATTTCATGAATGCTTTTCACATTGTAATATTCGATAATGCGTTGGAGTAAAATTTGTATCCAAGCAGGGACCCCAACAATGACTCCAATATCCCATTTTGGTGCCTTTTTCACAATTTCTTCCAGCTTGGAGGTCCAGTCTCTTTCTTTAGAGATTCTTCTTCCCGGTTTATAAAAGTGCTGGAACCAAAAAGGAATGTTTTTAGCGGTAATACCAGACAAATCGCCGGCGTAATATTTTCCGTTAAAATGCAAATGGGTGCTTCCCCCTAACATTAAAATCCCTTTTTCATAAAATTCTTTCGGGAAATCATATTGAGCTAAAGAAAATATTTGTCGGGTAGAGGTTTTTTTTATGGCTCTTAACATGTCGGAAGTAACCGGAATATACTTGCTCGAAGCTTCGGATGTTCCGGAACTTAAAGCAAAATATTTGATTTTCCCCGGCCAGCAAATATCCATTTCACCTTTAACGGTTCTGTGCCACCATTGTGCATAAATGCTATTGTAGTCATACACTGGCACTGCTTCCTGAAAGGCTGTTATTATATCGCGTTTTAAAAACAGTTTGGTGAAATCAAAATGCTTCCCAAAAGCTGTAAATTGAGATTTACGTATGAGCTTTCTAAGGGTACGACGCTGCTCTCTATGAGGACTGTTGGGAATAACCGTTGGTTTGGGTAATTTACTCCTTAACTCAATCGCATTTTTAATTATAGATCCTAAAATGGGCATGCATCTAGTATGAATTGCAAATTTAAAAAATTTTCACGAAGAATGTAAATTACATTCGATTCGGCCGTTGAAAATGCAAATTAATTGCTTTTCTCTCCTACAAAGTAGTCGTCTTTGTTTTTGAAAAGAATATTAAACGTGGTTAAACTACCATAAATTCGGGTAATGTATTGTTGCATATCCACTTTTTCGTCATCGCTTAGTTTGCTGGCATTAAGTTTTTGTTCCAACACCCGCAACCGATCACGAACCATAACTATTTTATGAAAAAATGCGTCAATGGGAACTTCTTTTTCTTTTAAACTGCTATCTCCGGGAAACATCACTAGCCTTCCATTGGCCCATTTAGTTCCAATGGGGACCGTTTCATGGATATCGCTAAATTTTCTCAATACCCTAATTAAGCTCTTTTCAATCTTTTCATAAGTTACCATCTCCGATGGGGTTTCCACTACTTCAATAACTTCGAGACCTTCGAAGGTTCTCGAAATCTGTCGTATGCCATTTTCAATAAAAGCAATTTCATATACATCTGAACGAATTTGGACTACCACCCCTTTTCCAAATTGAGGATGTTTTAATCGAGATCCAATTCCGAAAATTTCGTCTTCCATAACATCTATTTTAAAAATTTCTTTAGCAAATATACAATTATAAAAACAGCTTAGCGAATAAATGGAAATAGGAACACATTTTTTTTGTATATTTGAAATGCTAAATTAACATTATTGACATAATAAAGATAAATGAAACTGATTATCAGGGGTATTCAAATTATATCATGCTTGGTGGGTATTACCTTGCTGGGTGTGATTGCTTTTTTGATATGGACCAGTGCGAACTTTTATGCGCCGCCTTTACGAACAGAAATTAAAATACAAGGAAATTTCGACAAGGAGTTTTCAGATTCTCAAGAACTTACACTTATCAGTTGGAATATAGGCTACTGTGGTTTAGGCAAAGACATGGATTTTTTCTATGATGGAGGGACTCGGGTAATGTGTGAATTGGATACCTACCAAAAAAACTTGAATGGTATTTTTAATTTCCTTTTTTCAAATTCTGAGGTGGATTATTTTCTGATTCAGGAAGTGGATGTGGATTCAAAACGAAGCTTTAACACCCGACAAGATGAATTGCTCGCCAAAGCGCTTCGAACATTCAATCGCCTTTATGCCACCAATTATCAGGTTGGATTTGTCCCCGTCCCACTGACCTCTCCTATGGGAAAAGTAAATGCCGGCTTAATGACGTTTACACGCTATCATCTCAAAGAAGCGTATCGCCAAGGATTTGAGGTAAATTATGAATGGCCCAAAAACCTGTTTATGTTGAAGAGGTGTTTGATGGTTACACGAAAGCAGCTTAACAATGGAAAGGACTTGGTGGTAATTAACATGCACAACTCTGCATTTGATGAAGATGGAAGGTTGAGAGATGGTGAGCTTAAAGTCTTGAAAACGATTTTGTTAGATGAATATTCAAAAGGCAATTACATCATTGCCGGAGGAGATTGGAACCAAAACCCTCCGGGGTTTCAGAAAAGGAATTATCCATCGGGTGATATTGCTGAAGTGATACACCCTGCTTTTCCGGAATCATTTATGCCCAAGACTTGGAAGTATTTATTTGATACTGCTTGTCCGTCGAATCGGTTTTTAGATATTTCATATACTAAAGGGAGAACAAAGACCACAACCATTGACTTCTTCCTGATTTCACCAAATATAGAAGCTCAAATGGTAAAAACCCTTCCTTTAGGCTTCGAATTTAGTGACCATAATCCGGTTATGGTGAAAGTAAAACTTACCGAAGATCCTGTGAATTTGCAGTTGGTAAGGGATTCCCTCGAAATTAAATTACTGAAAGATTCTATTCAAAATTTAGTCCATAAAAAGCCCGGCAGAAAGCCTGTCGGTAAGTAACATGCCTTTTCGGCTGAGTCTAATAGTGTCGTTTTCGAGCAGAAACAAACCCTCTGAAATAGGTTTTTGTGATTGATATACAATGTGTTGTCGAGCCATTTCACCATATTCAGCCTGAATTTCTTTGAGGTTGATACCCCACTGAGTTCTTAGACGGGTGAGGATGTATTCATTCAATTGCATGGTTTTGCTAATTTCTTCAAATTCGCACGGAAGAATTCCTTTTTGAATGGATAGGATATAATCATGAACATTGGAGACATTCCATTTTCGGATTTTTCCGTTATAAGAATGAGCGGAAGGCCCAAGCCCTAAGTACTTTTCTCCCATCCAATAGGACACATTGTGCTTTGCCTGGTGACCTGCTAAACCGTAATTTGAAATTTCATAATGCTCATATCCCATTTTTTCTAAGGCATCTTTGACGAGATAAAATTGCTCCGTCATTTGGTTTTCATCGGGCTGAGGAAATAATGCTTTTTTAATCTGGAGTGATAATGGCGTTTTTTCCTCTACAGTGAGCGCATAAGCCGAGATATGGGGAATTTTCAATTGTATTAGCGTTTGGAGATCCTTTTCAAGAATCGAATTTGTTTGACCGGGGATTCCATAAATAAGGTCGGCAGTGAGATTATTAAATCCATATTCAATTAAGAGTTTCAACGCTGATATTGCTTTTTCTGCAGAATGTTTTCGCCCTATTCTTTGTAAGATTTCACTGTTAAAAGATTGAATGCCAACTGAAATACGATTGATTTTCGATTCCAGTAAATTCTTTATCCATTGAACATCAATGTCTTCCGGATTGGCCTCTAAGGTGATTTCCGGATGTTCAATAACTTCGAATAAGCTAAAGATGCTTTCTATTATAGGATTCAATTCTTCGAAACTGAGCATGGAAGGGGTCCCTCCACCAAAGTAAATAGTATTTATTTTTTCACCTTTTAAAAAACCGGATTGCAAGACCATTTCTTTTTTTAATGCAACCAGGTAATCTTCTTTTTTCGACAAAGAAGTTAAGGAGAAAAAGTCGCAGTAAGCGCATTTTTTTCTACAAAAAGGAATGTGAATATAAATGCCTGCCATGATTAACTGTAAAGCAAATTACACCCTCTAATATCACTGTTGTCTGTGCGACCTAAGACTTCAAAGCTTTGGTCTTCGTGCAAAACACCAATATCATCGGTTGCAATAAAACTGCATGAATGGAGGTTTGCAAGGTCGATTATATTAATTGCGCCATTTCGGTGAGAGTTGATGTGGCTTAATGGGTCATATACATCTCGAATGCGTATTTTCATCCAAGGGGGGCATTTAAAGATGCCGTTTCCCAAAGAATACGCTTGTGATAACAGTTCGGTCATGCCATATTCCGAAGCAATGCTGTTTACACCAAAGCCCTTACATAGGGAGGAATGAAGTTGTTGACGTATCATTTCTTCTCTTTTTCCTTTCATTCCACCGGTTTCTATGATAAGTAGATCGGGGAAATCCATAGGAAATTCCTCACAAAAATCGAGTAAGGCATAACTTACACCCCAAAGCATGGTTTTTTTATCTGATGCCTTGAGTATCTTCAGTTTTTCGTGAAGCGCCTGGAAATCATGTAAATAAAATCCACTATGTTCATCCTTGCTTGCTTTTATCAAGTGCTCCATCATGTATACCAATGACGACCCGGTTCTTTCTAAATAGGAAGGAAGCAATGCTAAAATATGAAAGTTTTCAGGGTTCCCAAAGCTAAGACTGAAACCTTTATTAAAGCTTTGTTCATAAAGTGAGATGTCTTTAATAAAATGGGCTGAATTTCCGGTTTCAGTGGTGCCGCTACTGATAAATTTTACTTGGGGAACAGGGTGTCCACAAAAAATTTCATGACTTTTAAAAAATTGAATGGGTAAAAATGGTATTTGTTTGAAATCCAAGATGGATTCAGGTTTAATATTCAACCCATCCACCCAAAGTCGATAAATAGAATTATTACTATATTGATAATGAAATACTTGAAGAGCCATTTTGTCAAATTGTTCTTCGCTGCAAATATCAAAAATAGGGTTAGGTGTTAAATTCATCTTTTTTATTCGTACCTTTATACTCCTTTTATTGCTTCCATGTATTCAACTTCAAAAATACAACTAATTATTGCAATTTCAGTCTTTTTACTGCTGCTTTCATGTAAGAAGAAAGAGAGTTATCCTGATATACCTGCAATCCAATTTAAAGACTTTTCTAAGATAGCAAACAACACCATTATTGACGAAAAAGGGGTCATTACATTTTCATTTACCGATGGAAATGGAGATATTGGGCTTTCTCCCGAAGATACCTTGGCTCCATATAATCCGGGAAGTCCGTATTATTATAATTTTCTCATTCATTATTTCGAAAAACAAAAAGGAAATTGGACAGAAGTTGTTCCTCCATTGCCCTTTAATGCCCGTATTCCCCTTATTAATCCCTCCGGAAAAGAAATGCCTTTAAGCGGTGAAATTCAAATGGAAGTGTATATCAATAACCAACTGTCGGTGTATGATACCATTCGGTTTGAATTCTATATATTAGACAGAGGTTTGCATCAAAGCAATACCGTTACCACACCGGATATTATTGTCAAAAAGCATTAAGCTTCCTCCTTGAAAATGGGCAAAAAAAAACTGCCTTCAATGAAGACAGTTTCTTTAAATTCTTGAAATTTATTCAGGATGAATTGCTTCAACCGGACAAACATCAGCACAAGCACCACAATCGGTGCAAATGTCAGCGTCAATTTTATAAATATCGCCCTCGGAGATCGCCTCAACCGGACATTCGTCAATACAAGTACCGCATGCAGTACAATCGTCTGAAATTGTATAAGCCATTTTATTTAGTTTTTAGTTTTCGAGGCAAAGATATTAATTTAACTTATAATTCGATACAAATTTAATTTAAATAAATTCTAAATAATAAAAATTTATAAGGTAATAGTAGTCTGTTTATTACTTAAATCAATCTTTTCAAGCATTTTCCCGTTTAAGTCATATACAACAAAAAAATTTGATTTTCCTCTTTTTACATGAATTCTATACTTCAATTCTTGGTCTGTTTTTACATGAAATGCTTGCTTGATTTTGTGGTTCTTAAAGTTTTCACCAATGGCATCCAAAACGGCAGGAGGAAGGTCGTTTTCGTCCACCTCAGTTTCGGTTTCAAGTAAAATCCCTTTTTCGTTGAAAGTTACCGTTTTTAAAATAAATTTGATATTAAAATGGGCTTTATAAGTATTGTTTAACTTTACCCATTCCGGATGTTTTTGATTGGGATACAATTTATTAAATGCATTTAAAACTTCGGCCGGAGGGGTGGTTTTATCCTTAGCAAACAAGGCAAATGGGATTAATAGAAAAAGAATAATAACACTTTTGTTCATATACCAAATGTTTGAAAATTCAATTAAGCATAACGTTTGTTAGGAAAGCAAAATTACATTAATTTTGTATTTAATTACCAAATTTTATGCAGCAATTATATCCATTAAAATTCAATCCCATCTTCAAAGATAAAATTTGGGGAGGAAATAAAATTCATGATTTGTTGGGAATGAACTACGCCCCTCTGCCCAATTGTGGAGAGGTTTGGCTTTTGTCTTCTGTGGAGGGAGATATGTCCGTGGTGAGCAATGGCTTTTTAGCAGAAAATGAAATTTCAGAGCTTATTGAAGTTTATATGGGTGACTTAGTGGGTGATGCCATATTTGAAAAGCACGGATTAGAGTTTCCTTTGTTACTGAAAATTATTGACGCTCAAGACAAGCTTTCAGTACAGGTGCATCCTGATGATGCTTTAGCCGAGAAGCGACACCAATGCAATGGAAAAACGGAAATGTGGTACGTGATGCAAGCCGATGCAGGCGCTGAGTTGGTTAGCGGATTCAACCGTAAGCTGGATAAAGCGTCTTATGTTAAATCCTTGAATGAAGGAAAAATAAAAGAGATTCTGAATTTTGAAACCGTTAAAAAAGGTGATGTTTTTTATATTCCGGCAGGGAGAGTTCATGCCATTGGAAGCGGGATATTACTGGCTGAAATCCAACAAACTTCCGATATAACTTATAGAATTTACGATTGGGATCGATTGGACGATAAGGGAATTCCTCGTGAATTGCACACGGAATTGGCTTTGGATGCCCTTGATTTTACCGTATATCCAAACTATAAAACCGATTATCGTTTCCCAAAGGAAGGCATGTCTACCTTAGTGAAAGAACCCTTTTTTATCTCAAATATGATCCACTTACACCATGCAGTGGAAAAAGATTATAGCGAACTGGATTCCTTTGTGGTGTATTTATGTACGGATGGGGCTTTTCATTTAAAAACCGGGGACATGGTAACTCCTGTTGCAAAAGGAGAATGTGTCCTCATACCTGGATTATGTGATCAAGTGCAAATTCATCCTGAACACCATACCGAACTACTGGAGGTATATATTGAAACAGGAGCATAATTTTGGGTCATTACATTCAGTCGAGGATTCCCAATTTTAAAAACAAATTTGCCCTTGTTAAAATTCTTCTTAACAGGGGAAAAGGGATTTTATTGGGTTCCTTAAGACATTTTTAAGTAGCTTTAAACATTTAAGGATGCAATAAATTATTACTCTTCAAGTTATTTTTAAAACCAAACACCGACCCAAGCACTGAAATTGGGATTATAATATTAATTTTATCGCCCACCCAAGATATTTTCTTTAATCATCGTCTATCATTATGAATCCCTTTGAAAATCGTACTCAAAAGCAACTCATTGAAAAGTGTTGCCAAAACGACAGGCGTTCTCAAGAGATTTTATATAAAATGCATTATCAGACCATGATGAAAGTTTGCTTAAGATATGCCTCCAACCGAGAAGATGCCAAAGAAATTCTGAATTCCGGATTTCTAAAGGTGTTTCTGAATATTTCCTCTTATAATTTTCAGGGGTCTTTTGAAGGATGGATTAGGAAAATACTGGTAAACACGGCTTTAGATAAAATTAAAGCGGAACAAGCCCAAAAACTGCAGACTCTTTCGGTTGAGGATTATGCTACCTACGAGAATGAAGTGAGCGTGGAAAATGAAGCCGTAAAAAACATCTCCAATGAATTGGTGATGAGTCTTATAAACCAATTGCCACCCATTAGCAGGAGTGTGTTTAATATGTATGTTTTCGATGGGTATTCTCATAAAGAAATTTCGGAAGAACTGGGCATTAAGGAAGGGACTTCACATTGGCACTTGAATAATGCCAAAACCATTTTAAAAGAAAAGGTTTTAAATCAAAATCCTCAAATTTTAAATTAATGAAGCAGAACTCCATTTTAATTGAAAAATTGGTAAGGGATAAGGTAGCAGACCTGCAACTCGAATTTCATCCGGAAGACTGGAGTTCGATGAACAGCCTGTTAGACGAAAATTTGCCTGAAACGCCTAAGAAATCTAACTTTAAAAATGCCGCTTTTTGGGGAGTAGCGCTGCTCATTATTTTCATGTTCGCTTTTCAGCAATGGAATAAGTATGAAATGCCTTTAAAGGTAGATACTTTTGAGAAAAGAAATGTGGTGATTCCGGAACGAATTCTTGAAGTAAAAGAAAATGAAGCAGATGCATCGCTTCAGCATTCAAAAGCAGAAATGCATAAAATTCCAATTTCAAAAACGACCCCCATTGAAAAAGTGGAGGTAGTGACGCCTATAAAAGTGGCTGAACCCATTAAAGAAAGCAAAATTAAGGTTGTGGAAAAACAAAATGTATCCAAGCCTCCTGAAAAAGAACTTAAGAAAAACCAATACCCGGAAAATGATGCCTATGATCATGCACCTCAATTTTTTGGTGTTCCTACCGATAGCATTATTTATGATAATGTGAAAAAGCTAAAGAAAAAGCGGATATAATACGCACGGCTTTTACATTTGATAAGGTTTTCTTTGCAGTTTATTGGGCTATGATTAATATATTTGCAGTCGTATTTTTTATAACCTGAAATGATAGCAACCCTTTTATTAAGCAATTGGTTTAGTATTCGCCTGATTGATGTAATCGACATTATTTTAGTGGCCATACTATTATACCAAACTTACCGTCTGATTAAAGGTACTGTAGCCATCAATATTTTCTTAGGGATAGCGGCCATTTACTTGATTTGGAAACTGGTGAAATTGTTGGAAATGGAATTGCTTTCCGAGATCTTGGGGCAGTTTATCAGTGTGGGTGTGATTGCTTTAATTGTGGTTTTTCAACCTGAAATCCGTCAGTTTTTGCTTCTCCTTGGAACACCTTCTTTTATGAAAAAGAAACCTCGAAAGTATTTATTTTCAAGACTTAATTTGTATTCTCAATTAAAATTGGATATCAATCCCATTGTTCAGGCTTGCCAAAAAATGTCAGCTTCCCAAACCGGAGCCTTAATTGTGCTTGCCCGCAGAAATGAATTGTTTCAGTTTGTCAATTCGGGGGAAGTTATTGACGCAACGGTTTCTCAGCATTTAATCGAAAATGTTTTCTATAAAAACAGTCCTTTGCATGACGGAGCAATGATCATATTGTATAACCGGATTAAAGCCGCACGTTGTATTTTGCCGGTTTCGAGCAATACTGAGTTACCGGTAAATTTGGGCTTACGTCACCGTTCGGCTCTTGGAATTACCGAAGTTTCCGATGCTATCGCTATCATTGTATCGGAGCAAACCGGACTGATTTCGTTTTGTAAAGGCGCGGAAATTCGTTTAGATTTGACTCCTTCCATGCTGAAAACCATTCTGGAAGAAGAATTCAATTAAACCCGAATTCCGCATTAGAGATTTAATTAATATAAAGAAAGCTATAATTCATTGATATGTTCATCATTAGCAAAGAATGCGGGCGGAAACGACAAAGCAAATGTAATTTTCGAAATTCTTCAAAACATTTGCTATGTCGGGGTTACCCCAATTAATGCATTAGTTCGTGCCTCCTAATGCATAACTTGGGTTAAATTTTATAAGTCTTTTTGATGAAACTTCATTAATCCTTCAATCGGACTCAATTCGATTTCGGTAATATTGGTTTGATGTTGAAAAGCCACAAATTGTAGTTGACGGGAAAAGTAATGCGCTATTGAACCATAGCAATATATGGGCAAGTTTCTATACTCAGGGTAAATTTTAATATAATTCAGAAAAAAGGCGTGAAAAGCATCCAGAACCATTTTTTCTATCATAATTTCATTCAAATTTTCTCCAATCCAATTGCAAAATGAGGCTAAATACCGATTAGGAAAGGGTTTTCTGTAAACATTTTCCAGTATGATTTCTCTTGAAAGAAAGTGTTTTTTTTCAAAGGATTGCATTATGTTTTCAGGCAATTCCCCCGATAAATATGCTTTAATAAACATTTTTCCTATATACGCGCCACTTCCTTCATCTCCTAAAATAAAACCTAATGAAGGGGCTTGTTTGATCGCTTTTGTATTAGAGAACAGGCATGAATTGGCCCCCGTGCCTAAAATAACGGCAATTCCTTTGTTTGGGGCATCGATGGCATTTAAAACGCCATCCAAATCAGTATAGACACTGCAATTTGCATTTTCAAAGAAAACAGATATGGCGTTGGAAACCATGGTAGATTTCTCTTGTGCTGCGCAGCCGGCACCATAAAAGTAAACGTCTTTTACAGATTTCGGATCAATAAAAGGAAGTAAATCTTTTTCCAAAATGTCCTGCATCGAATGTTCATCAGTAAAGTATGGATTTAAACCTGATGTTTGCACTCTTTTGGTATGCCCATCAGCATCAAAAACAATCCAGTCGGTTTTAGTAGAACCACTATCGGCAACAGCAATCATAAATTTATTTTAAACAATTCAGTAAATAGGGGATAAAGATAATACATCCAATCACAACTGCAATGATTGCGGCAAATAAGACCGCACCGGCGCTGAGGTCTTTAATTTTCTTTATTTCGGGATGCTGTTCTTTTGAAAATAAATCACAAAGAAACTCCATTGCGGTATTTAATATTTCGGTGACCATTACAAGGGCAATACATATAAGCACAACTATCCATTCCAACTTACTAATATGAAAACTGTACCCAAATGCCAGCACCAAGAGGGTAATGAAGGCATGTACCCTGGCATTTCTTTGGGTTTTTATAAAGATTTTCCATCCATGAGCTGCGTAAGTAAAGGCCTTAAAAAACTTTAGCATGGCTTAATATAATTGAATAGACATTCCGTCTTTTGCTAAGCACACCTCGGGAAAGAATTGTTCAGCCTCCCTTTTAAAACTTTCTAAGTCTTCGTCGGTGCGATACCGTGCTGAGAAATGTCCCAAAAGAAGCTTTTGGGCTTGGGCTTGTAGAGCGATTTTTGCTGCTTCCATAGCAGTACTGTGTTGTTTTTCTTGAGCTACACTTGACAAGTTTTCCAAAAAAGTAGCTTCATGGTAAAGCAAGTCAACCCCATTTATAAATGGAATAACCTTTTCGAAATAGGCAGTGTCTGAACAATAGGCATAGGAATAAGCATGGGGAGGGTCTATTGTAATGGTATGATTTTCATGCAAATTGCCATGATCATCTATGAAGTTTTTGCCATTTTTTATTTGATTTATGATATCTACCTCCGGATTAAATTTTTCGACAAAGTCTTTTTTTATTTTACGAGGTCTGGTTTTTTCTTTAAAAAGATACCCATGGGTAGGTACTGAGTGAAGCAAAGGAAATGCAGATATGGTTAAGGTGTCATCCTCGAAAAGTATACCTGAAAATTCCGGTTGAAGCGCATGAAAAATCAAAGGAAACTGTAAGGATGTGTTAGAAACCCTAAGCTGAAGGTTGATGGTTTCTTCTAAACCAAAAGGAGAATAAATATGTAAAACTTTCTTTCTGCCCAATAAATGTAAGGTTGAAATGAGTCCAATCAAGCCAAAGAAATGATCTCCATGAAGATGGCTGATGAAAACATGATGAATTTTTTGGAACTTAATTTTGTATCCCATCAATTGCATTTGTGTTCCTTCGGCGCAATCTATTAAAAATAAGCGCTCATTGATATTGATCAAATGAGCGCTTGGGTTTCGATTGATAATAGGGGTAGCAGAACTACTCCCCAAAATGGTGACTGAAAATCCCATTAATTACCGGTATATATAATTCTTTTTGTAATTACTTTTTTGCCGTTATTCAGTTTATACAAATAAATTCCTTTGGGTAAATCCGGTGCTGGAGTGTAAGAAATGACATTCTTGCCATAACTGGGCATGAACTTTTCCTGATATACAATTTTACCCACCAGATTATAGACAGAAAATTCAACTTCATCAGTGCTATTGCTATTGTATTCAATATCAACAGACTGACTAAAAGGATTTGGAGTAGCAGTAACCGTGTTTAAGCTGCCTTCAATAGACTCAATTCCTGCTGCCGGACTGATAACAATCACATAATCAGTGTCCAATACGGTGCTATTGTATAATCCTCCTGCTGCAACATATTGAATGTTCATTCTTATGCGGTAATTACCTGCTGTGGTCGGCGTTCCTGAAATCAAAGCACAACCTTTGGTGCCGCCATGCCAGTATAAACTTGGAGTGCTCCCTATTAAAGTTAAACCGGGAGGCAGGTTTTGATAAGACTGCAATCCAATAGAATCTACAGGAACCGTAAAAAGGCTGTAAATGGTATCCGCAGGAACAACCACAGTAATGGTTTGGGTATAAGGTTGACCCACCACTCCCGAGGCAAAACCCGCAGCGCTTACAGGATATATCCCGGAACTTGACAAGGCAATACTAGGGTCGGGGGTGCATTGAGCAAATAAATGATAAGTACTTGCCATACACAATACAATAAATAAAAGTTTTTTCATATAATTAGGTATTTGATTCCACAAATTTAAGTTAAAAATGAAGGATTTCCACAAATCGGGAATTATTTTTTAAACATTATCATTTTGAATTTCTATAAACAAAAAAAGACTGTGCAATTTACACAGTCTTTTCTATGATTTAATAGGATGACTATTTTTTCTCGTTCTTTTCCTTTTCGTCCATATCCGATTTTAATTTAACAAGTTCGTCTAAATCCCCTAAGGTAGTTTTTTCGATATTGTCTTTAATTTTTTTAACGGCTTTTTTGTTTTCGTCATCTTCAGATTTGTGTTGAGAAACTTCTTTAGCTTTCTCAGCATCTTTTACTTCTTGATGAATTTTTGTATGAGAAAGGATGATTTTCTTGTTTTCTTTAGAGAATTCTATTACTTTAAAGTCAAGTGAATCATCAACTTGTGCATTTTTTCCGTTTTCTTTAGCTGAATGACGGGCAGGAACAAATCCTTCAACGCCATAAGGTAAAGAAACGATCAATCCTTTATCGGCATTTCCAATAACGGTGCCTTTATGAACTGAATCTACAGTGAAAATGTTTTCAAATACATCCCAAGGATTTTCTTCGAGTTGTTTGTGTCCTAAGCTCAAACGACGGTTTTCAACATCTACTTCCAATACCATAACTTCGATGGTTTCACCGATACGGGTAAATTCAGCAGGATGTTTGATTTTTTTCGACCAGGATAGGTCAGAAATATGAATCAATCCGTCAACACCTTCTTCGAGTTCAACAAAGATTCCAAAATTGGTAAAGTTGCGAACGATGGCATTGTGTTTTGACTTAACAGGGTATCTTTCGGTAATGTTGGTCCAAGGATCCGGTTTGAGTTGTTTGATGCCCAAAGACATTTTTCTTTCTTCACGGTCAAGGGTTAAAATTACGGCTTGAACATCTTGGTTAACGGTTAAGAAATCCTGAGCTGTACGCAAGTGCTGTGACCATGACATTTCTGAAACATGGATTAAGCCTTCAACTCCGGGAACGATTTCAATAAAGGCGCCATAATCAGCAATAACAACTACTTTACCGGAAACGGTGTCACCTACTTTTAAGTTGGTGTCTAATGCATCCCATGGGTGAGGAGTCAATTGTTTTAAGCCCAATGCAATACGTTTTTTGCCTTCATCGAAGTCAAGGATAACCACATTGATTTTTTGATCCAATTCCACAATTTCTTCAGGGTGATTAATTCTGCCCCAAGAAAGATCTGTGATATGAATAAGACCATCCACGCCGCCAAGGTCGATGAAAACACCATAAGAAGTGATGTTTTTAACGGTTCCTTCAAGGATTTGACCTTTTTCGAGTTTAGCAATAATTTCTGTTTTCTGAAGTTCGAGTTCGTCTTCGATAAGCGCTTTGTGAGAAACCACCACGTTTTTGTATTCTTGATTGATTTTCACCACTTTGAATTCCATGGTTTTGTTTACGAAAATATCGTAGTCGCGAATGGGTTTCACATCAATTTGTGAACCAGGTAAGAAAGCTTCGATTCCAAAGATGTCCACAATTAAACCTCCTTTGGTACGGCATTTTACGTAACCGTTAATAACTTCTTGCTTTTCGAACACTTCATTTACTCTTTCCCATGAACGGAGAATTTTTGCCTTTTTATGTGAAAGGAGCAATTGTCCGGTTGAGTCTTCTTGGCTTTCAATGTAAACTTCAATTTTATCATTGATTTTCAGGTTGGTGTTGTAACGCAATTCAGAGAAAGGAATTACCCCATCCGATTTGAATCCGATATTCACCACTACTTCACGTGGGTTAATGGCCACAATGGTGCCTTCAACCACTTCTTGCTCTGTAATAGAGTTAAAAGTTTCGTCATATAGCTTTTCTAAACGATCG